>JAADIN010000018.1 GCA_013151315.1 Planctomycetota bacterium
AGGATTGCTCGATCAACTTCTTTCATTTCTTGCGTATAGGTTTGGATCGCGATGCCCTGGCTTTTCGCTTCTTGCGGCGAGAGCCCCACGTGGGCAACTTCGGGCGACGTATAGGTCGACCACGGGATGATCAGCGAACTTGCTTTGGCACGGCCCTTGAACAGTGCGTTTTGAATGACGGTGCGAGCCATGAAGTCGGCCGCGTGGGTAAATTTGTAGGGCGAGCAGATGTCGCCGGCGGCGAAAATGTTGGGGTTGGCAGTCTGCAGCCGGTCGTTGACCTTCACTCCTAGATGGTCGAAGTCGACGCCGGCGACTTCGAGGCCCAGGTTTTCAACATTCGGCGTTCGGCCTGCGGCCACAAGTAATTTATCGACCGTTTCGTGGTACGACCGACCATGCGATTCGAGTGTCAATCGTACTTGGCCTAATTCCCCCGGCTCAAGCTGAAGGTTTTTGCCACAGCACAAAAGCTTGACGCCGTCGCGGAGGATCGACGCCTCGACGATTTCTGCCGCATCGCGATCCTCTCGTGGCAAGATGCCATGCGCGGATTCGACGAGAAACACTTCCGAGCCGAACAACGAAAAGGCTTGCGCCAATTCGCAGCCGATCGGTCCGGCACCGACGACGCCTAGCCGCCCGGGTAATTCAGTCAAGGAGAAGAGGGATTCGTTGGTGAGGTAGTCGACCTGTTCTAAGCCTGGAATGGGTGGCGCGGAAGCGCGAGCCCCGGTGGCAATCACTGCTTTTTTGAACTGGAGTCGCTGGTCGCCGACCTCGACCGTGTTGGAATCGACAAACGTGCCTTGGCCCAGGTAGACGTCGATGCCCAGATCGCGAAATCGGGCGGCCGAATCGTTGGGGCTTATCTCGGCTCGCAGTCGACGCATTCGCTGCATTACCCGAGCAAAGTCGACCGTCGTGCCCTCGGGAACTTGCACGCCCAGCTCGTCGGCATAGCGAACTGTGCGAACGGCTCGGGCCGCGCTGATAAGGGCCTTCGAGGGAACGCAGCCGACATTCAGGCAGTCGCCGCCCATGAGTTCGCGTTCGATAAGTGCGACCTTTGCGCCGAGCCCGGCGGCTCCAGCCGCGGCAACGAGCCCTGCGGTGCCAGCGCCGATGACGACCAAATTATAACGGCCCGAGGGAGTCGGATTGGTCCAGTCGCGGGGATGGACGTTTTCCTCGAGTTTCAAGTTGTGTTCGTCTTGCGGCTGAAGTTGGATGAGTTTGGACATCGCTTGGGTCTCGCTGAGAGAAAGGTTTTCTGTAACAGTTCTGCCAGGTGAAGTAGCCAAAATAATTTAACGACAGAGAACACCGAGGAAAAAAGCCACAGATGAACACGGATGAACACAGATTTTTCTAATCCGTTTTAGAGCCAATCCAAGGGACTGAAAATCCTTCCTTTATCTGTGTTGATCCGTGTTCATCTGTGGCTAATTTTACTGCATTCAACTGAAGTATTACGGTTTTCTTACTTTTCTTCTACTTCGCTTGGCACGTACTCTCGTATGGCAGCCCTCGCGAGTCGGGTGATGTAGACCGTGACGGCAACGGTTGCCAAGAGTCCGACGCCGAGCAAGATTTTTTGGCTTGTCCCGCCATCAAAACGTCCTGCAGCGAGGTCGGCAAGGTTTTTAATTGCGGTGCCAAAGTAGACGTACATGATCGTGCCGGGCAACATGCCGATCCAACTGGCGAAGAAGTAATCGCGGGTTCGCACCTTGGTGATGCTAAACAAGTAGTTCAGCACGTTGAATGGGAATGCTGGCGAGAGACGCGTGAGCAACACGATTTTGAAACCGGCTTGCTGGACCGCTTGGTCGACGGCTGCGAACTTTGGGAATTGACTTGCTTTCTGTTCGACAAAATCGCGGGCCATGTTGCGACCGACCAGGAACGCGAGCAAGGCGCCGAGCACACTGCCGATTGACACGGCGAGTGTCCCTACGGTCAGTCCAAAAGCAAAACCGGCTCCGAGCGAGAGAATCGTACCGGGCACCATCAGCACCGTTGCTACGACGTAGGCCCCGACCAACAGCACCGGCCCCCAGGCACCTAAGGTTTGAATCGTCTCGAAAAAACTTCCCAAATATCCGTTTATTGGGAGAAACTTGAAGGCTAGCAGTAGGCTGGCGAGGGTGGCTAGGAAGACCACCAGTTTGGTTTCGATTGTTTTCATGACGGTGCTTTCGGGAGTCGCTGCTTTTGTATTGTTGCGATTCTTCTTGTGCTGGGGAGTGCGATTCTATACGCAACGACAGGAAATCCGTGCAAATCGTTCTTCGTTGCCAGTCGCATGAGTTCACGGTTAGAATGGGCGCTCGCCCTTCGTCCTCTTTCTCCTCAGGTGGGATCGTTTAATGGCCTCCGTGAGCCTCCAAGGTATTTCGAAAATCTATCCGGGCGAGGTCCACGCGGTCCGCGATTTGGACCTGGAGATTCGCGATGGCGAATTTCTCGTACTCGTCGGACCTTCAGGCTGCGGTAAGAGTACCACCTTGAGAATGATTGCGGGATTGGAAAATATCACCGAGGGGACCCTGAAGATCGGTGATCGAGTGGTCAACGACATTCATCCTCGCGACCGCGACATCGCAATGGTGTTCCAGAACTACGCCCTCTATCCCCATATGACGGTTCGCGACAACATGGCCTTCGCATTGAAAATGCGCAAAGTCCCCAAAGCTCAGATCGAGGAACAAGTCCGCTGGGCGGCAGAAATGCTGGGGCTCGAGCCGCTATTGGGTCGCAAGCCGAAGGCCCTTTCGGGCGGCCAGCGACAACGGGTTGCGCTCGGCCGTGCCATCGTACGAAAGCCGGCCGTTTTTTTGTTTGACGAGCCCCTCTCGAATCTCGACGCCAAGCTGCGTGTGGAAACGCGGGCCGAAATAAAACGTCTGCATCGCGAGCTCAAGACGACCACCATTTACGTGACCCACGATCAGGAAGAGGCAATGACCCTCGGCGATCGTGTGGTCGTGATGTGCGACGGCTGGGTTCGCCAAGCCGATTCGCCACTGAACACTTACCGGAAACCGGCCGACCGCTTTGTGGCAGGCTTCTTGGGGATGCCTCCGATGAATTTCCTGGAAGGCTATCTCGAAACGGTCGACGGAAAACTAGGGTTTGCAAGTCGCGATGCCCGATTGCGGCTCGACGAGGCACCGCTCGATTGGCTACGGGGCGAATCCCGAAGACCTATCGTGGCTGGGTTTCGGCCGGAATGTCTTGAACTACTCGATCCGGCGGAAGGCATTGAGGGGCAGACCCTCGAAGCAACGGTGCAGATTACCGAGCCGCTGGGCAGCACGATGGATGTCTATTTACAAACGGCTTCGGGCATTCGGCTCGTGTGTCGCACCGCAGCCTCGCCGCTCGAGGCAGGCAAAGCCGTTGCCGTTCAAGTGTTGCCCGAGAATATCCACCTTTTCGATCCCAACGAGCAGGGCGATTCAAAATCGCCAACTTACTACGGCCGCAATCTTCGTGTGCTCGAAAGCCGAGGGATTGCAATCCCTCGGCTTTGCACGGAGTCATGATTTTGAAAGTTACTTTAACCGCTTAGACTTCATCGCCTTTTAGACTTCATAGCCTTCGGGGATGACTGGCTTGACGATCCGTTGGAGATCGGGGTCGCTTGTCGCCTGGAGATTCTTGGCGTCCCACTCGACGCGTCCCCCTTTGTAGACGGCCAGATTGCCCAGCAGGATGGTCTCGGTCAGCGGGCCGGCGTAGTCGGGGAAGTTGCTGACCGGGGTCTTTGAAGGATCGTGTATTCCGGTGAACCATTCGAGCTTCTGGCGTTCGTCGGAGTTGTCTGGCCCGACTGAGACCGGATGCTCGACATCGAGTTCTTTTGCGCCGACGATTGCAATGCCTTTTTCAGCATAATCTCCCGCGGCATACATCTTGCCCTGATCGCCGAGGATCAAAGCACCGCTGACGGCAGGTTTGTTGTCGGTCAAGGGGACATCATCGAACAACTCTTGCGGTGGCAACTGTCCCCCGTCGTACCATGTCATTTTGAAAGCGGCTCGGCCCTCGAGTTCAGGGAAATCGTAATTGATACGCGACCAAGAAGGATAGCTGTCGCCATTGTGGCCCGAGTGCACCGCTTCGACGGCGGTCGGGTCCCGCATGTTCAGGCCCATGAAGGGCAAGTTGCACGTGTGGCAAGCCATGTCGCCGAGGGCTCCGGTACCAAAGTCCCACCAGCCTCGCCATGCGAACGGATGGTAACCATCGGCGTAGGCTCGATAGGGAGCTCGGCCGATCCAGGCTTGCCAGTCGATATTCTTGGGAATGGTCGTAAGACGCTTGCGTCGCTCGTCTTGCGGCCAAACGGGACGGTTGGTCCAAATATGCACTTCGCTGACATTGCCAACTTGTCCGGCCCGAAGTTGGTAGGCCGCTTTTCGCATCGGGTTGTACGAAGTGTGCTGGTTACCCATCTGGGTGACGACGCCCGTCTCGCGAGCGATCTCGCCAAGCCGGCGCGCTTCCCAAATGGTATGGGTGAGCGGCTTTTGGCAGTAGACGTGCTTGCCCATCTTCATTGCCTTGGCGGCAATGACGGCATGGTTGTGGTCCGGCGTGCAGATCACGACGGCATCGACGCGGTCGCCCATCTTGTCGAGCAGCTCGCGGAAGTCGGTTGCCATGTGCTCGGTCTTGAAGTACTTGGCAGCCATTTTGAGCCGCAGGCGATCGACGTCGCAGACCGCAACGACTTGGCCATACTGCGCGGCGTGGAGCGAGTCGGAACGCCCCTTGCCATGGATACCAAAACAGGCGACCTGAATTTTTTCGTTGGGCGAATCGCTCAGCACCTTTTGCGCGCCTCCGGCAATCCAGAAGCCGGCACCGATGGCGGTCGACGCTTTTAAGAAATCACGACGGTTACTTTTTTTCGGCATCGGTCCAGGCTCCTCAAAATAGATGAAGTCGTTTGGCGACATAGTTTTTGATTTGCCTTCAGGATAGCGTCTGGCCGAGTAAATCGAAAGTCGGAAGCCAGTTTGGTAAGGCAAGAGGAGCGATCTCGCGGCGTCGATTGCCTCGTTCGTGGTCAATGGGTAGGCTTAAATACCTGCATTCTGTTGCCTAGGTCGCAACCGCACCCTTTTTGAAACGTTCGTCTCCAAGGATTCTCTGATGCTACGCTCGAAACCTATTTTTCTGATGATATTGTTTGCTTTCAGTGGTTGGGCGGGTTTTTCATCGATCGAGGCGGCCGCTGATTTTTCACCGGACGAAGCCGAGGAGGCGGTTGTGGCTCGTGTGAAGGCGTTGGGCGGAACAATAAAGTTGAATGAACAGGGGGAGCTTGTCGCGATCGATCTCGATTCGCGGCCCACACAAAATGCTGATTTGGAGGCGATTGGCGGCATCCGTTCGCTAGAAAAACTGAGTGTCTGGGGAGCCGGGATTAGCGATCCGGGGATCGATCACCTCGTCAAGCTGGTGAATCTGACCTCGCTAGACTTGAAAAACACGCAAGCCACCGACGCGGGAATCGCCAAGCTGCGGGCACTGACGAAGCTGACTTCGCTTGATCTGCACCGGAGCACGGGTCTCACCGACGAGGGCATTGCCGTTGCTGCTGAATTGCCAAACTTAAAATACCTGAAGTTAATTTTTACTCGCATCACCGATCGGGGTGTGGCGCATTTGTCGGAATGCAAGAAATTGCGACTGCTCGATATCCGCGGCTGCCATGTGACCGACAAGGGATTGGCGCACGTAGCCAAAATCCAAAGCCTAGCCGCTTTGAAGCTGCGCAGTGCGTCGGTCACCGACGAAGGACTCGTGCATTTAGCTGCGCTTCCGAAGCTGAAGGGTTTGGCGCTTGAGGATGCCTTTGTTACCGACGACGGATTGGCTCACTTGGCAATTTTGACCGAGCTGAATGACTTGAACCTAATGCGCGCGGCAATTTCGGATGAGGGATTGGTTCACTTGGCTGGGCTGACCAACCTAAAACAACTCAACCTGCGTAGCACCTACGCCGGCGGGGCGGGGCTGTCTCACCTGAGTGGGATGACGAAGCTCGTGAAGCTCGATCTGAGCGAATCGGGTGCCGACGACGAAGGAATGGAGCAAGTCGCCAAGCTGCCTGCCTTGAAGTCACTCAACATCTGGAGCACGACCGTCACGGACCAAGGGCTAGTTTTCATAGCGAAGATCAAGACTTTGAAGTATCTGAACCTCGAGTCAACCCGGGCGACCCCCGAGGGAATTGCAACGCTAAAATCGGCGCTTCCTGAATTGAAAATTGATCACAATTGAGCTGGAATATACGGATTTTGAAAATCCAGATCGTAACGCGAAATTGGGTGGGATGGCTTACAGAAGATCCGGCCTTTCTCGCCTAGAATCATAGGTATTGGCCTACCCGCCGTAGAAACGCTTGAGAGGCGAGAGACGGCGAGTTAGACTTCCAGCTTGCGTCTTTCGAGACACTTCCCCCTTAGAGAAGGAGTACTGTGATGATTCGACGTATCACGATGTTGTTGATGATGGCCGTTACCCTTGCCACTGTGAATTCCGCCTTCGCGGAAGATGGGGCAACAGAATGTCCGATTTCGGCTGCGATGAAGAACTTGCCGCAGATTACCTTTCAGGTAGGTGCCGAGCAAACCCACTGCAGCAAGTCGGCTGGCAAGCTCGCCGAAAAAACAGGGAGCCCGATCGTTTACTTCGTAGGTAAAGAGAAATTTGAGAACGATGCAGACGCGAAGCTAGCACTCGTAGAAGCTACCGAAGCAATGGTTGCCTCGTTTGCTGAGCCTCACACTTGCAAGATCAGTGGCACGACTTCGATCGCTGGTCAAGAAACGAGTTGCAGCAAAACGTCGGCCAAGTTGGCTAGCTTGATGAGCGTCGCGATGAAGAGCGTGAAGCAGACCTATTCGGTCGATGGCGAAGAGTGCCATTGCCCTAATGCGGCCGCAGCACTGGCCGACAAATCGGGCCAGCCGAAGCTGTTCTGCGTGGGAGAAGAGAAGACCGATTGTAAGGTCACGGCTCGCTTGAATCTCGCCCGGGCACAGTATCGTGCTATGGTCGAGGCCCTCGCAGCGGCTGAGAAGACTGAAATGACAGAAGCCAAGTCTTAGTCGAACAATAATTGATACCCGGCGGGCCATTGCGATCAGGCAATTGGCCCGCCGGGTTTTTTGTTGCGCGAGGGGGAATGCAACATGATAACGCAACATGATACTGAGGCAATTCTTCGTAACCCGCTGCGTAAGCGAGGGAAACCCCTTGATCTCCCTCGCTTACGCAGTGGGCCACAAAAGCCCCTATCTCCCCCAAGTTAAAAAGGAATAGCCCTGGAGGTTCTAAGTCCAGCTTTACACTTTTTTAGCA
Source organism: Planctomycetota bacterium (assembly GCA_013151315.1). Lineage (GTDB taxonomy): Bacteria > Planctomycetota > Planctomycetia > Pirellulales > Lacipirellulaceae > Bythopirellula. The sequence continues at coordinate 7,384 of JAADIN010000018.1, forward strand.
ATCTCCCATACTTGGCCTCTTCATCCCATTTAATAGGGATCCCATTGGGACGGCGGAGTAGGAAAAAAATATGACGATGCCCGTGTTGTCGATGAATGAAGTCACCACCTATCGGTGGTCTTTCGAGGAGGATATTCGAAATTTCGCTGCCGCGGGGTACGAAGGGATCGGCGTTTGGCGCCAGAAGTTGGCCGACTACGGCGAGGAAAAAGGCGTCGACCTGCTCGCCGAAAGCGGGCTTCGCGTGACCAGCCTGTTGTGGGCTGGAGGTTTTACCGGAAGCGACGGGCGAAATCAGCAGGAGGCGATCGAGGATGCCGAACATGCAATTCGACTGGCTGGTGCGATGAACGCCGGATGTTTGGTCGTCTATCCGGGCGGACGAAACCATCACACCTTTCGGCACGCAGATCGATTGCTACGCACGGCGATCGACCAGCTACTCGGACTGGCCGAGGCAGCGGAAGTGACCCTTGCCATCGAGCCGATGCATCCGGCGTGTGCGACCGAATGGACTTTTTTGACTGACATCGAAGCCACGATCTCGCTGATCGAGAGTTTTCAGTCGCCCCATTTGAAGCTCGTGTTCGACGCCTACCATTTTGGAGACGACCAAGCCGTGATTTCCAATCTCCGCGAGATCGTTCCCCACACGGCCCTCGTTCAGTTAGGAGACCGCCATAAGGCGCATGGAATCGATCAGGATCGATGTCTCTTGGGCAAAGGAAACGTGCCCCTTTCTCAGATCGTGCATAACTTGCTCGAGGCGGGCTACGAGGGCGATTTTGACATCGAGCTCGCCGGCGAAGACATCGAGTTCAGCGATTACCACCACCTACTCGAAATTTCTAAACTCGCCTTTGATCGCATGTTGGCTCCGGCCCTGCATGCCGAGTAGGTCTCATGCCCCGTCCTTTGGTTATCAATTCGAAGATTCAAATCCCCGGCGCGGAAATCTCGCTCTCCTTTGCCCGCAGTGCAGGGCCAGGCGGGCAGAACGTCAACAAAGTCAACAGCAAGGCCGTGTTGCGTTGGAATGTCGCGAAGTCGACGCAGCTTTCCTACGCCGTGAAGTCACGACTCCTCGAGCGATTTTCTGGCCGCATCAATCAAGTGGGCGAACTCGTCTTGGCCAGCGACACCCATCGAGAGCAGCCTCGCAACGTGTCGGCTTGCTACGAAAGGCTCCGCCAACTGATCCTCTCGGTCCTGGTCGCACCTCGGACGAGAATAAAAACACGGCCTTCCCGCGGTTCGGTCGAACGCCGCTTACAGAAAAAGCAGCAAATGTCGAAGCGAAAGCAGAACCGACGTTTTCGTCCTGGCAGCGAAGATTAGGCGACCAGAACAACTTTCGAAATTACCAAGCGGTGCAAAGCCGAGGGATTGCAATCCCTCGGCTTTGCAAGCGTGTCCCACAAGCAGGGCATTTCGCAAGTTGCGCTAAGCCCAAAGCATTTAGGCCCTTGCATAGAACGCTCACTAGCACCCATAATTGCAAGCTCTCCCGCTCTGAAATCTCAAATCCCAAATCCCAACCATGCCCCTACTAGTCGTCGGCTCCGTCGCAATTGATAACGTCGAAACTCCTCAAGAGACCCGCGAAAATCTTCTCGGCGGTTCCGCCACTCATTTTTCCTACGCTGCCAGCTTTTTCACGAGCGTCCGCCTCGTCGGCGTCGTCGGTGCCGATTGGCCTCAAGAACACACCAAACTCCTGAGTGCCCGAGGTATCGACACTGCCGGCCTGCAAACCATCGCCGACGGAAAAACATTTACCTGGACAGGCCGCTATCACGACAACATGAACGATCGCGACACGCTCGATGTCCAGCTCAACGTCTTTGGCGAGTTCGATCCCAAGCTGCCCGAAGACTACACTCGAGCCAAATACGTCTTCCTCGCCAACGGCGTACCGGCAGTGCAAATGAAAGTTCTCTCGCAAGTTCCCGGGCGACGCTTGGCCGTCGCCGACACGATGGATCTCTGGATCAACACCGCACGAGAAGATCTCGACCAATTGCTAGGTCAACTCGATGGCCTCGTGCTCAACGACAGCGAAGCCAAACTCCTCACCGGCACCGAAAACCTAGCCCTGGCCGGCCACAAGGTACGCGACATGGGCCCCAAGTTCGTGGTCATTAAAAAAGGCGAACACGGAGCGATGTTCTTCAGCGAACACGAAACCTACGTCCTCCCCGCGTTTCCCACCGAAAAAGTGATCGACCCCACCGGAGCTGGCGACAGTTTTGCAGGCGGAATGATGGGCTACTTAGCCGAGCAAGACAATTTTGAGCCCAAGACCCTCAAAACGTCCCTAGCCTACGGCACTGTGGTCGCCAGCTTCAATGTCGAAGGATTCGGCCTTGAGCGGATGCAAGAGATCTCCCGCGAAGACATCGACAGCCGAATGAAAGCCTACCGCCAGATGCTCAGCTTTTAAGCAATTTCCAAAATCACAAGCCCGCGCAAATCCGAGAGGTTGCAACCCCTCGGCTTTCAAAGCGTGCCCTTCCGCGTTGCTCCCCATGTCCAAATCTCGCATCTTCATCGCCGTTGCCATTTCCAAGGAGATGCAACAATACGCCAAGCAGGCGATCGGCATCCTCCGTCCGTTGGCCGACAACATCAAATGGGTCTCGCCAGAAAATCTGCACTGGACCTTGCAGTTCCTCGGCGAGGTCGACGATACCCAGCTCCACACCGTCTGTCGGAGCGTCGGCGAGGCAGCCGCCGAGCAAGAACTGTTTTCGCTCTCCGCGCGCGGCGTCGGTGCTTTTCCTTCGATCGAACAACCTCGCACCCTCTGGCTAGGCGCAGAAGAAGGTCGCGACCAACTCCTCCAGTTACAAGACCGCATTGAAGCCGCCATGGCCGATCTCGGTTTTCGCCCCGAACGAAGAACTTTCGTTCCCCACCTAATGCTGGGTCGCATCGGCAGCGGAAGACACGGCGGCACCCTCCTCGCCGAGCGCCTCGCTAAAATGCCCGACTTCGAAGGCGGAATCACCCCTGTCGACGAAGTCACGATCTTCGCCAGCGAACCGAGCCGCGACGGCCCAACCTACCACATCGTCTCCCACGCCCCGCTTGCCTAAGTGCGATGGCCAATGACAAATGACTATTACCTAATGACAAATACTTTGCTTTCGTTCATTGAGTGACACGAATTTTCCGAATGGTCCCACGCCCTATCATGCCTCCCTCCTCTTCTATTGCACTGATTGGCTATCGGGGTACCGGCAAGACGACCGTGGCGCAGCTCCTGGCATCTCGATGGGATTACGATTGGGTCGATGCGGATGTCGAGATCGAGCTTCAAGCCGGGAAGTCGATTACGGAGATATTTGACGAGTCGGGCGAAGAGACATTTCGTGATCTCGAAGCCGAAGTGGTTGCCAAGCTTTGCCAGCGAGAGCGGACCGTCGTTGCGTTGGGGGGAGGGGCCATTTTGCGGCAGGAAAACCGGAAATGTCTTGCCAGTTGCTCGTCGGTGGTCTGGCTGAAGGCTTCGCCCGAGGTGATCGCAGAACGTCTGCTCGGCGATCCAACCACCTCGGCGCGCCGTCCTAACCTGACTAACCACGGCGGCCGGACCGAAATTGACAACTTGCTGCGTCAGCGGGAACCAATTTATCGGACATGTGCTACGCTTGAAGTCGATACGGATAACAGGTCACCGGCCGAGATTGTCGACGAAATTTTTGAAGCGATTAGCTAACCGCTAAATTTTATGCCACAACTTTTTGCGTTACCGCTGTCGATTCGCATGTCGCTGGTCTTCTTGGCAGGAACGGCACTCGGGTCGCTAATCAACTGGGCCATCTATCGGTTGGCTTGGAATCCTCGCGAGATTTCGCCCTGGGGGCCCCGCCCGGCAAAAGCTCCAGCTCGCAAGACTTCCGATCGAATTCCAGTTCTGGGTTGGTTGGGGCTGCGGCGCGAACATGCCATTCATGGCCGTGGGTTTTGGGTTCGACCTCTGATGATTGAGCTTGCGATGGGGCTGGGACTTGCTTTGCTCTATTGGTGGGAAGTGGATCAGCAGGGGCTTGTTTCGCGACAAGTCGCGGCGCTGCTTCCGGGGGCGATCGTCGTGCCACGGGTTTCTGAGGGGATCACGCACGCTGTTTTTTTTAGTCATGTGCTACTCATCTGCCTGATGGTTGCGGCGAGCTTCATCGATATCGACGAAAAAATAATTCCCGACGAAATTACCATTCCCGGCACACTGCTCGGGCTGCTGCTGGCCACGTTGTTGCCGATGAGCTTGCTGCCGCACATCGCGGTTCGCGCCGTGCCGCCAGCGGTCGGAGAAGTGGTGATCGAAGCGGGCGACGTTGCCTTGTATGCCGAGCCGATGACGGCCGCAGCGCCGAACCTCTGGCCCAAGTCGCTTGAAGGTTGGCCAGCGTTGGCGCTCGCCCAAGCCTGTTGGTGGCTTTGGTGTTTTGCGCTAACGCCAAGAATTTGGCGTGGACGTCACGGCCCAGCCCGAGCGCTAAGCCTCATCTTCCGTCGCGTCGTACAAGAACTCACGCACCCTCCGCTTGCCGTTTTCGCATGGCCCGGCAGCCTAGCAATCGCCGCAGTTTGGTGGTGGGGCGAAGCTGCCTGGATCGGGTTGCTCAGCGCTCTTGTTGGCATGGTCATCGCGGGCGGCATGGTTTGGGCAGTGCGCATCGTGGGCAGCGCCGCACTGCGGCGCGAGGCAATGGGCTTCGGCGACGTGACGTTGATGATGATGGTCGGCACGTTCCTCGGTTGGCAGGCGGGCGTCGTGATTTTTTTCATCGCGCCCTTTGCTGGCTTGGTGGTCGGCGTGGCGCAAATGATCTTTAGCCGCGACGACGTGATCCCTTACGGCCCTTTTCTTTGCCTTGGCTCTTTGGCCGTCGCGGTGCGTTGGCCCAGTTTTTGGAGCTTGAATTTTCAAGACGTCTTCCAGCACGGCGGCCTCATCGCCGTAGTTCTGGCGGTTAGTTTTGTGATGTTGGGCGTGATGCTGGCCATCTGGCAGCAGATCAAAATGTGGTTATTTCCTTACGATGATGACGAAGACGAAGAGTCATGAGTAAAAAGCCTTGGCAAACTTTCGACGACTGGCACGCCGCCCACGGCGCGATTCGCTCGCGACGCTATGGCGTAATCGAAACCTTGGCCGGCCGATTCGTTGCGATTTACTTTCGCCCTTGGCCCAAATTGCTCTCTTGGCCTGAAATTTGGCCTGTCGGTTCGAGCTATCATGCTCGTGGCCAAGCCGACCGGTGCCTGCTCTATTTCAATCAGCCGATGGGACATTCGAATTTTCTAGCACTGAAATATCTCGTCTCGACCGCAGGAACGTCTTCGGCGACGGTGCTTGCAGCGATGACGATGCTCGACGCGGTTGCCGAAATCAAGCGGAGCGACGCGATTCTATGCGACGTGGCCAACGCTCGTTTTTCTGATCGCCTCATTCGCCGCATGGGCTGGCAGTCGCACAAGCCGCAGCGCTGGCATCGAAACTACATCAAACGTTTTTATGGCGTTTTTCCGGAGCTTCGTTTGCCGCTGCACTAGTAGCTAGGCTGGGGCTTGCGAGGACGGAAAATATTCGCCCTGGGGTCGGAGCGGACCGGCTTGTAATTTTCTTCGGGTCTGGCTGGGAAATCGGTGGACCGCGCGCCGGAACCTAGCTTCACCACGCGCCGATCGGATTGCCATCCCATCAGGATTAAGAATTCGTTGAGCGTTTTGGTTTCGATACCTAAGGTAGTGGCCTCTTCGCTCATCTTCTCCCAAGCGATACGCAGGTCGCCTTGTCGCGCATCCGAAGGATGCGTGCCGAGGATTAAGTAACGGGTATCGACAGTCATCTTGCCATCAATCGTGCCGCTTTGGCCAGGCACCGCATCGACCTTGCCATTGTTGAGGGTAATGATTCTCTTGAGTTGTTCGATGTCGCTTCGGCCATCGTCGTCGAAATCGATCATCCCCGTGATCGCAAAGCCGACCTGCCGGCCACGGTTCCAAACTTGGCTGTAGATTTTGTCCCCCGACATCAAAGGCCGGATCGCCCGATCGTCGGTGATCGTCGCTTCGGCCATGTGGTCGCTTAGAATTCGGGTAATCTCGATGCTGCCTTTGCGCTCGGCACTGAGCGCGTCGTTTTGATCTCCGTCGTAGACACTAAAAGTGACTTGTGGCCGTAAGTTGTCCGCCTCGCCAATATTGATCCAAACGGTACGGTTTCGTTGATTCACATAGCGAATCACGCCATCGGCCGGCTGGGCGAAGGGATCGGGGTCCAACTGATTGGTTTTTAATATTTCGGTGACTCGTTCCAGCTTGACAATTTTCTCGTTCAACGAGGTTTGCACGGTGGCGTTCTTTGCCGCGGCTTCGTCGATTGCGTTTCGTTTTTCTTCAAGCTGCGCTGCGATTTCTTCTTTGGCGACATTGATCTCTTCATACTGCTTTCCAAACTTGGTCCGTTCGCTGGCAGCATCCGCCTCCACCTGCTCCATTTTCTTGCGAAATTCGACGATCTGCTTGTCTTTCTCTTTTTCGGTAGCCAACAGACGCTGCTTGAGATTCTTCGCTTCGCTTTTGGCGTTGCCTTCGCTCTGAGCCAGTTTGCGATTTTCTTCAGAGATGTTCTGCAGAATCGTTCGATAGAAACGGCTATTCTCATCGAAGGTGCTGCCCATGCTCGTCATGTCTTCAGTAAACGATTTTTGCAGCGTCTCGAAATTATCGGCTTCTTGAAATCCCATCCATATTTTGTATTTGTTGGCTTCGTTCTGGAGACCCGCTTGAGCGCTGGTTGCCTCTTGGGCGCGGGTGGACGCTTGAGTAGCGCGCGCTTCGGCCGTCTTCTTGGCGTTGTTGGTGAGGACTAAAAATACAAACAACAAGATCACCACGATCGCCAGAGAGATAACCGAGATCTGAAGCGTTTGATTGTCTCGAGATGCCATGGGACCTTCAGTAGATTAGAGATTTGGCAGATTGGGAATTTAGGATTTGGAATTTGGCGGTAAGGTCAACGATTCGCCCTAAGTCGAGTTTAATTGCGGGTTTAGGGCATGTCAAGAAAAGGAGAGAGGCGGTAGACTTGAGGCCGTAGGTACTGTGACTCATCTCGCCCTCAAAATCAGAAATTCCCAAATCAAAAATCCCGCATCTTCCCGACAACCGGCTTGATTCGACGGCAGAGGGGTTGTATTATAAGTCAATGCTCAGGAGTGTTTGCCTATGCCGTACCACGACATCCTGTGGAACGAAGAACCTGATGGCAATGTTAAGCACATTGCCGAGCATGGGTTAACGCCAGAAGATGTCGAAGAGGTCGTTTTCAACCCGGTTGCTGGCGATGAAAGTCGGTCGTCTGGGTTGCCCATTTTGTATGGATTTACGTCCGACGGACGTTATGTTTTGGTGGTTTACGAAACAATTGACGAAACAACAATCTATCCCGTGACGGCTTACGTTGTGGAGGAATAGCCATGGCTGAGAGACGAGGACAACGGGTCTACCGTAAGGCAACCGGCGAGGAGTGGCAACGGCACACGAAGGTGCGCGAGCAGATTGCGCAAGAACTACCGGAACTCAAGCAACGCGCACGTGCGAAACTTGCCCTGCTGAAGCAGGAGGGAACACCGCTTCGACAAGTACTCGCGGCCTTGCGCACCGAGCGAGAACGCCAAGGGCTAAGTTTGGCAGACATCAACCAACGGACCGGAATCGACCGAGCTGCGCTGTCGCGGTTAGAGAACAACGAAGATGCCAACCCGACGCTTAACACGCTGGAACGCTACGCCGACGCGGTGGGAAAGCAAATGGTCGTCCTGCTTTCTGAAGCGGCGAATTGAAGCAACAGGCGGGAGGCGGTAGACTTGAGGCTGTAGAGAGTCAGTACGAGCGAATCCGCAAGTCCCCAATCAGAAATCTCCAATCAATAACTCCGCATCTTCACGGCAACCGGCACTGCCCGGCATGGAGCCGGATGAACCGCTGGCTGAATCCGCTGAGCCAACGCCGCCCGAGATTCCCTCGATCCAGGGTTGGAAGGTCTGCGTGGTCGACGCCTTCTCGCTTATTTTCCAGGTTTTTCATGCCATCCCTGAAATGACCAGCCCGCAGGGCGAGCCGGTCGCTGCGGTGTATGGCTTTGTACGCGATATCTTGCAACTGCTGGAAAACCAGCGTCCTGATGCGCTTGTCTGTGCGTTCGATCTGCCGGGCCCGACCTTTCGGCACGAGATGTACGACGCTTACAAGGCCGACCGAGGCTCGATGCCAGAGGAACTTGCCTCGCAAATTCCTAAGATTCGAGAGGTTCTCGAAGCGTTGGGAGTGCCCGTTTTGTCTTGCCCCGGCTTTGAGGCCGACGATGTCTTGGCGACCGTCGCGCGCTGCTGCGATCAGCTTGAAGCCGACTGTCTCATTGTTTCGGGCGACAAGGACTGTCGGCAACTCCTCACCAATCGCGTGACGATTTACAATATCCGTAAAGACGCGGTCTACGACGCGACATCACTCGAAGCCGATTGGGGAGTGCGGCCCGATCAGGTGATCGATTTTCAATCGCTGGTCGGCGACAAGGTCGACAACGTGCCGGGTGTACCGCTTATTGGCCCCAAGATCGCCAAAGAGCTGCTCGCCCAGTACGACAACTTGGATGCCGTTTTAGAAAATGCGGAGAATGTCGCTGGGGCCAAGCGAAAGCAAAACCTTATGGAGTTTCGCGACGAGGCACTGCTCTCGCGCAAGCTGGTGACCTTGGATACCAAGGTTCCGATTGAGCCCGACTGGGACGCCGCCCGCGTTGGCGGAGTTGACCATGCTCGAGTGAAGGAATTGTTCCAAGGTTTTGGTTTTCGGTCGCTGGGGCAACGTGTTGAAGAGCTCGACGGCCATGGTCGAGATTCGACCCCCAAAGAAAAAGTCGAGACGAATTATCAAACGGTCGACACGCTGGAGAAGCTCGACCAACTGATCGGCGAACTTTCAAAGCAAACACTTATTTCGGTCGATACCGAGACGACGAGCGTATCGCCGCGTGAAGCGGAGATCGTAGGCTACGCTTTGGCCTGGAAGCTGAGCGAGGGTTTTTATGTGCCTGTTCGAGGCCCGGTGGGCGAGACGGTGCTCGACGAAAAACTGGTCGCCGACAAGTTACGTCCGCTGTTAGAAAATCCTGCGATTGCCAAAATCGGGCAGAATCTCAAATACGATATCGTGGTGCTCCGAAGTGCCGACATTCGGCTGGCCGGCGTAACTTTCGATACGATGGTGGCCAGCTATTTGCTCGACCCGGGCGAGCGAAGCCACAATCTTGACCAACTGGCACTACGATACCTCGATCACGAGACGACGAAAATCGATTCGCTGATCGGCAAAGGAAAAAACCAAAAACGGATGGACGAGGTGCCGATCGCCGAGGTCGCCCCCTACGCGGCCGAAGACGCCGACATTCCGCTGCAGCTCCAGCCGCTGCTTGCCGAGCGGCTCGCGTCGCAATCGCTCGACGAATTAAACGAGACGGTCGAAGTACCGCTCATTAGCATTCTTGCCGAGATGGAATACTTGGGCGTCTGCGTCGAGGTCGAGCGGCTTGCCGAACTCAGCGAGCGCTATGGAAAACGTCTGCAAGGCCTCGCAGTCGAAATCGAAGAGATGGCCGGGCATCCGCTCAACATTGCGTCGCCAAAACAGCTTCGGCAATTGCTGTTCGAGGAGCTGGGCCTGCCGGTCATCAAAAAAACCAAGACGGGCCCGAGCACCGATGCGAGCGTGCTCGACGAGTTGGCCAGTCGGCATCCGTTGCCGGCGAAAATCGTCGAGTACCGACAGTTCTCCAAGTTGCTTAATACCTATGTCGACGCGCTGCCCGAGATGGTGCATCCCACCACTGGCCGAGTCCATGCTTCGTTCAATCAAGTCGTTGCCGCCACGGGGAGGCTGAGCTCGAGCAATCCGAATCTACAAAATATTCCGATCCGCACGCCCGAGGGCCGTGAAATTCGCTCAGCCTTTCGGGCCGGCCCCACAGGCTGGAAGCTGCTCGCTGCCGACTATTCGCAAATCGAGCTCCGCGTGCTGGCCCATCTTTGCAGCGACCTCACTCTCTGCGAAGCCTTTGCTAACGACGAAGACATTCATGCGCTGGTCGCTAGCCAAGTTGAAGGCGTCGACCAAGCCGACGTCACTTCGGATATGCGCCGGCGTGCGAAGGCGGTCAACTTTGGCATCATCTACGGCCAAAGCCCTTTTGGGTTGGCCAAGGCGCTGGATATTTCGCAGGATGCGGCCACCGAGTTTATCGAATCGTACTTCGCGAGTTACCCGGGCGTGCTCGACTTCTTTGCCGACACACTTACGAAGTGCCGCGAACAGGGCTATGTCACCACGCTGCTAGGCCGACGCCGGGCAGTGCAGGGCGTTCGGCCGGTGCCCGCCGGGCTACGCGAAGAAAAAACGGGCCTCCTCCGGCAACTCAACATGCCAGAGCGTACTGCAGTGAACACCGTCATCCAAGGTTCGGCGGCTGACCTCATTAAATTGGCAATGCTCGGCGTGCATCGTCGCCTCAAGACCGACCCGCTGCAAGCGAATCTCATTTTGCAAATTCACGACGAACTGGTGTTCGAGGTCGAACCCGACGCGATCGATTCGTTGGCAAAACTGGTGGTCGAAGAAATGAGCCAGGTCTACCCGATGGAGGTTCCACTAAAAGTCGACGTGAAATTTGGGGATAACTGGGCGGAGTGTGAGCCGTGGGAAGGGTAGGGGCGTTGCCATTGGTTTAGAGAAGGTTTCTGAATTCCTCAACGGTCAGGCCTACCTGCCTGATAATCGCACGCAATGTTCCCTTGGCAACTTCCTTATGGTCGGGAACGGTCAAGCGGCGATTTGGTGGGGCCTGCTGCCGAAGAATCATATGGCTACCTCGCTGCCGATCCAACACGTACCCGATCTTACGCAGAGCTTCGACCACTTTGCGACCTGAAACCACCGGCAATGCACTCACGGAGAAATCTCCACAACCTCTTCGGTTATGGACGGTGGAACCGGCTCACCATGAGCTTGAAGACTCTCCAAGTACCCAGCGATAGCTTCCTTAGCATTGTCGATCGCTTCGGAGCGTGTTTTCCCTTGCGATATGCACCCAGGAAGTGCGGGGACTTCGGCGACATAGATACTGTCTTCATCCTGCTCAATAAGGACACGATATCGCACAGCACAAACCTCCTGGAGTCATGATTGACGGCCTCGTGGGTGCATCACCCGCGCTGCAGGATACCACAGATTTTATCCGGTTGCCATTCTGGAACATCCTTCGGAGTTTCTTGCTCACTCAAAGAAACGGTACATGAGAACGTCATCGACGTAGTTATCGTTGCCAAGCTTGACTTCGCGTATTCGTCGACCTTCTTCCCGAAACCCCATCTTCTCATAAAGTGCTATCGCCCGGGAATTTGTCGTGATAACTGCGAGGCATATCTTTTCCAGTTTCGAATTTCCATTGACCCACTCGATGAGTGCCGAAAGTAGTTCCCGGCCGATGCCGATGCTACGCCAGTCTGGGTCCACACTCATACCGAACACTCCACGGTGTGCGAGACGTACACGAGAGCCACTACTGAAATCTAGGCAACCAACGATTACTCCGTCTGCTTCAGCTACCAGAAGCAACCAATCTGGATGCTCCTGGTGCTTGCATATCCAACTTTGCTCTTCTTCCTCTGACTTCGAGAATTCTTCGAGCAACATGATCTGCCCCTCACCGTCGGAAAGAACGCGGTAGGCCAAATTGTTCAGCCCTTTCGCATCAGTAGAAGTTGCGCAGCGTACGACAATTATTGCTCCGTTCTTGCACGAAACGTTTTTCTGAGGGAAGGTTGCCATAGTATCCCAGCGAAAGGGCTTGCCTTGCGTCAAAAAAATTCATAACGAGGTACGAATGATATCTGCCTACGTCTAACCCAATAAAGATAGCAGAACCAGATAGGGCTGCAAACCATAACAACATTATGGATAGGAGCAAGTCAGCCAAGCCTCAGCACTGTTTTGTACCGCATTTCCTGCGGGCGGCGCAGCAGAAGGTAATGCTTGGCCCACCCTGAGATATTCCTCTCAGTTTTGACCGACTCGGACGGCTGTGGTAGGATGCAAATGAACCCTCCAAGGAGAATCGGTCATGCTTGATAACAATACGCGTACGGTACTCTCCGCAGCGTTAGATTTG
>JAADIN010000130.1 GCA_013151315.1 Planctomycetota bacterium
GGCAAAGGGCCGCGACGCGATCTTCGGCTCCATAGTGCAAAAGCCCAAAAATTCGCATCGAAAGCGTCGCCACTCCAGGCGGTGCCACCAGCAGCGTCGCCGCCAAATCGCTCATCGCGATTACAAGAGACAGACACGCAGCCGCCACCACGGCCGGCCAGCGCAAAGGCAAGGCGACCGCAAACAATCGCCGCCACCAGCCGGCTCCTTCACTCATCGCACTGTCCAGCACGTCCTGGGGTAAACTGGCTAGCTGCGACCAGAGGACAAGCGTCGCCAGCGGCAGTGCTCGACAAAACTGAACCAACGTCGGAGCCAAGATCGTATGGTCATAGCACCAAGTCAGCGGCCACCCAACCGAGTCTTCAGGATGATTGAGAAGTCGAATGACCCAGACGGCCAGCAGCGGGCCGGGAATCGAGAAACCCAAGGCAAGCAGCAACGTCGTGGGCCAAGCAGGCAATCGCCCGGTTCGCAGCGCCCAAGCGATCAACAGACCGCCCATCGTGGCCGCCGCTGCGCCGCCTATCGTGCAAGACCATCGCAACTCGCGACGATGTTCCCACGGGCTTTGCCAAACCATGGTCGCTGCTTTTTGCGCCGACCATTGCCTCACGACTTGCTCGTCCACGGACCGCTGGGCTGGGGGGGGTATAGAGACCATGCCCGCTTTGCCCAATAAACTCACCACAGGCACAACCACCACCGCGGCTACCAGCAGCCAAGTCGTAAGACTCGCCAAAACACGCCCCTTGCGCACGTGCCAAACCCAAGGCTCGCCGGTCGAGACGCGTTCGGTCGCCGGCAGCAAAAACTGAATTGCCCCCAGTGCCGCTAACACCAACATCAGTACGGCCAACGTTCCGAGCCAAAGGTCGCCGGCCATCAACTGCGGCATGTCTTCCCAAGCCATGCTACCGGCCAATGAAGAACCGCCCAATACTCCAAGGCTGGCGGCCGTGTAAATCTCTTCAGCAAACGTCCGTATTTGAAATAGATCGGTGACTGCAATTTCGCCGAAGCAAATCACCGCGATCCAGAGGCTGGCCGCGACGACGCCCGCCGCAGCACGTCGCAGGCTGACTTGCAGCACGACGCGCCAATCGCTCACATCCTGGAGCGTCTCCTCTTCTAATTCGCGAGGAACATTTCGCAGCGCTGCCCCCACGGCCAGCACGACCCAGGGAATCGCCGCGACGCCATGCACCCAAATCGCGCCCCGCCACCCAACCAGCCATCCGCCGACACCGGCAAACCAACCGGTAGTTTGCCAAGCAGCTGCTTGCACCACCAGCGGCACCAACAACAGCGCGAGCATCAGCCCCTCGACCACCCGGCGACCCGGCAGCGAGCTCTTCGCAACGACGACCGCCAAGAAAGTTCCAGGAACCACGCTGATGGCCAGCGCCCCGCCCGTCAACAGGGCCGAGTTCAACAGCAGGCCGCGCAGCCGAGCGCTCGCTAACACGAAGCAAACAACCAATCCCGCGATGCTTGAAGCAAGCAACAAGAGTCCAGGACGTGAGTGAGAGGGTGGCCGAGTCATTCGAAAAGCAATGCTAGCGGTTAGCGGTTAGCTAAAGAGTCTATCACCCCACCGCACTCACGGATATCGCCCCCAAGTTGGCATGGCAGGCTGCCGGGCCGTTTGCTAACCTCCCACGTCCCTTCAAGCGCAGAAACCCCCCGACATAACTCTGCCCATGGCCTACGAATCATCTCACCGTCGCACGCTAGCATCTCTTGCGGCGTTATTTTTGGTCGTTGCCACCGGCTGCGCTACTTGGCCCTTCCATACGAAGGAAAGGACCTCGATTTTAACGCCCGGCATGAGGGTGGCTTCTATCCAAGAGATGGCTGCCCGGGCTGATGATATCGACTCGGCCCAGCAGGCGCGACTCTCCGAACAGCTTGCATCGCAAATTCGCACCGAACCCGACCCGCTTGTTCGCAAAGCCATTCAAGAAACGATTGCCGAATACTCGACGCCCTTGGCACACGACGTTCTGGTCGCCGGGCTCAGCGATGACGATCTCGACGTGCGACTCGCCTGTTGTCTCAAGCTGGGCGAGCGGGCCGAGGCCTCCTCAACCCAAGTGCTGCGTCGTGTGTTGGAAAACGAGGAGGAACTCGACGTGCGGCTCGCAGCCGTCGATGCGCTGGGAAAAATCCCCTCCAGTGAAAGCATCTCCGCACTGGCGGTTGCCCTCCAAGACCGCGATCCGGCCATGCAATATGCCGGAGTTCAATCGCTACGGGCGATCAGCGGCCTCGACCTGGGCAACGACGTCAAAGCGTGGCGTGAGTACGCTGCCGGCGAGCAGCCACAAATTTCGCCACAAGGGATTTCCGTGGCCGAGCGAATCCAGCAGGTTTCGCCCTTCTAGCGCAAAACATGCGCCAGCCACTGCTAGCAATCCCGCGCTCGCTCCAAAAAACTCCACCCTATCCGACTATCTTGCCCACGTTTCGGGTATCTGGGGCACGATCAAAAAGTCCCGCTTTCAAAGTGGATTTCCTCACTCTCTCGCCCGATATCAAACCCTACAGACTGCGTTGATCGCGTCCTCCTCTTGAGGCCCGTGTCGACGTAAGTCGCAAGACAGGTGGGGCCTTCTGGAATAACCATTCTTTCCAGGCCAGAAGTACGGAAACATTAGGGGGATGCTCTCAATGCAACGCAGGTTGCCAGGCTACGTAAGCGCTTTTGCTGCGCTCCCATTGGTCGCTATCGTGACCCTGGGTACTCCAACTGCTGGGAACGCGGAAACCGCTTGGGATCCGTTTGCCTCAGAATCCAACTCGACCCTTGACGCCCAAATTGCGCCTCAAGATTTCGATCTCCCCACTTCCGTATTGGCGAAAATTGGCGTATTGGCGAAAATTGGCCAGCAAGCGAAGCCCGAATCGTTGCAACTGGGGTCTGCCCAACCTTCAAAGCCCCAGGCTCCGGAACCTCAGAAAAGCCGCTCGCTTCGCGGCCAGCGATCGAGTCCCGTCACGTCGCCGTTCACAAAATGGATTTCCCCCAAAGCCAAAAGTAGCGAGCCGAACGAAGTCGAATCCGCCAAGCCGGTTGAGGACTCGCTCTCGAAAGCAAAACCCATCCCGCCTCCGCAAGTAGCACGGCGCATTCGGCCTCAGACTTCCAGTCGCAACCCAGCGCAGTCCCAGGCCCAAACACGATCAAAAAAAAGATCGGCAAGTAAGCGGTCCTCGGCCAAGTCGCTTCCGGTCGTGAGTTTTCCCACTCCCGTGGCTGAGCTCACCACTCCGCCGAGAGAGATTGATCCCTCCGACCTGCCGCCCCTCACTCAGGGGCAGCAGCGTCTGCGTGTGAAAATCCGACGCGTTCTGAACCACTATTATCAGCGTCCGCTCAACACCCGAGACCGTAGCCCTTGGGAAATGATGCACGCCCTTTTGGCTTATGAGGTCGACAGCAAGATATTGCTCGGTGGCCCCAAAGGCAAGTCGACCTCGGCCGTCGGTTGGCTTTGCTTCAACCAAGCCTGCAAACGTCGCACGCTGATGTACGTCAGCGACAACGGCCAGATGCGCGTCCGAGTGGGCCCTGCTCTCCAGGGCCACCGCGGTCAGCTTCTCGCCATGCTCGCCCAATCGAAGGTAAGCAAAAACTATCCCATACGTATCGAAGGCCACGACTTCACGGTCGGCGACCTCGCGAAGATGGAAATGCGGACCTGCTATCCTCGTACCGAGTTGACCTTCAAACTCATCGGACTGATGCACTATCTCGACTCTGATGCCACCTGGATGAACGACCAGGGAATGGAGTGGAACATTCCGCGGCTCATCTCCGAAGAAATCCGCCAGCCCGTTCGCGGCGCTGCTTGCGGGGGCACGCACCGATTGTCGGGGCTTACTTTGGCCTACAAAACCCGACTACAGCGAGGCGAACCGGTCGATGGTCAATACTTAAAAGCCCAAAAATTTGTCACACGCTACCAGCAGTACGCCTACCGTCTACAAAATCGGGACGGCAGCTTCAGCACCGAGTGGTTTCGAGGGCCCGGAAACGAAAAAAGCATTGATCGAAAGTTCAAAACGACCGGCCACCTGCTGGAATGGCTTCTCTACGCGGCAAGCGAGAAGCAACTGAGGCACCAAAAAACGGCCAACGCTGCCAACTATCTCGCGACAATCATGTACAACAACCGCTACAAAGACTGGGAAGCGGGCCCCTTGGGCCACGCCATCCATGCGCTGTTGCTCTACGATCGGATGGTATTTTCTCACTACGACGAGCCGAAGAACCTGCCCGTGGCAAGAAAATCAAGACGATTGAATTAGTCGCTCGCATGGGCTACACTGCATGTCTCGTGTGGCGAATGGCCGCGATGCTCTCTGAATCGTCTTCTGGGCGAATTGCCTTCGAGACAATTGCCTTCAAGACCGAGTACGGCACAGGATGGCGCCTTCGATCAAGTTTACCGACCAGCTCAAGGCGTTTTGTGACCTTGCCACGCGCCTCGCCAAACACGAAGACGCCGATGCTCTCCTGTTTTTGCTCGAAGGCTCGATCGATTGGGAAGAGCTGCGAGCCGCCACGGGCATGCAGACCGTCATCTTGGCCAGCGATCGAGCGCAACATTTGTCTGGCGCAGAAGAAGCCGGTTTCGACACCGTCGAGCTCGACATGTTCGACCGACCAGTTTACGAACAGTTGACCCAGGCACTCTTGGAAAGCGTTGCCGACGACTTGCTCGCTCCCGGAGCCGGGGTCGTTGCTCTCTACAGCGGTTTTGAAGTCGACACGATCGATTCGATGAGCGTCATCCGTCTCGACGAGCATCTCGGACGACTCACGATCCACGACTTGCGGAAACTGGAAACACGAATACCCATCGAGATTTTGAAAATCGCGGTCGACTTGGCCGTGCAAATCGGACGCGAGGGCCGCGAGGGCAAGCCGGTCGGAACGCTTTTCGTAGTCGGCGATCATCGCAAGGTATTAAAAATGTGCCATCCGCTGGTCTTCGATCCCGTGAAAGGCTACAAGCCTGAGGAACGTCGGCTCGAGGATTTCAAAGTGCGCGAATCCGTCAAAGAAATTGCGCAGCTTGACGGTGCATTTATCGTCTCCTCCGAAGGCACCGTCATGGCGTCCTGCCAGTACATTTCTGCCTCAGCCGCGGAGATCACCCTCAGCAAAGGACTCGGCTCCAGACACTGGACCGCTGCGGCGATCAGCCGTGCCACCGCCGCGATTGCGATCGCGGTCAGCGAGTCGAACGGCACCGTCCGACTTTTCCAGCATGGCAAGGTAATGCTCCGTATCGAGCCTTTCCGTCGAGCCATGAAGTGGAAAGATTTTGAGTACGACCCCACCGGCAGTAGCGACTGAAAAGGCCACCCCTAGGGCCAAAGCCAAGGGATTGCAATCCCTTGGCGTTCAGCGAGTCACCCCCTAAACCGCCTCACCCACGAGATCGTTCGCTCCTGCAAGCTGACAGGCAGTACCGTCGTGGACGTAGAGCGAGTTGCCGCCTGCGGCGATCGATGCCGCCAAGGCTGCCTCGACACGTTGCAAGGCCGAGCCAGGAGGTTCTGCGGTCATCACTTCCACGAGGCCAATGCTTACCGAATAGGACAGCGACGGATACTGAAAATCCGAGTACTTGGCCGAGTCGGAACTCAGCCGCTGCATCGGGATCAATGCACTTTCCAGAGAAGTCGCGGGAAGCAAAACACTCAGGCAGTTCCCATCGTATCGAGCGATCAAGTCGGTCTCGCGAAGCACCGAACCACTCAAGCGGCCGATGGTAGCCAACAAGTTCTTTTGCGTCTGTGCGTCAGGGTCTTCCTCTTGCAACAAACCATCGATCGAAATGATGGCCACGGCCAGTTCACTACTATGCCGGTGCGCCTCCAATGTCCGTCGACGGAACTCTTCGAGAAAAACCTTTTGCGTCGGCAGGCCGGTTGTTTCGTCCGTATAAACATCGAAAGATTCCGACGTCGTCTTCTTGGCCGGGTCCATTACGTCGGTGGCCATTCCTTCGCCGAAATGGAGGCACGTCTTGCCATCATGGAAATGGACACAATTGCGACCCGCTTCTTTCGAGCAATACAGGGCCGTATCGGCGCGCTGAACCAAGGAGGTAAGATCCTCGCCGGCTTGGATTTGAGCGACTCCCAGGCTTACGGTGACCCGCAGCATCAGGCCCCGATGGGGAAAACGGGACGACTCGATGAGACTCCGCGCCCGCTCGGCAATGTTTTTCACTTTCTCCACACTCGCACCCGAGACCACGACGCCAAATTCCTCGCCTCCATGTCGGGCAACGAGGTCGGTCTCTCGCACCGCCTCCTTGAGCACTTTTGCGACGGCTTCCAGTACGGCATCTCCCGCCTGATGGCCATAACGGTCGTTAAATTTCTTGAAATGGTCGATATCCAACAACACCAAGCAAAAGGGGGTCTGATCTCGATTCCACTCAGTCAAGCGCCGGTTGAGTTCGTATTCGAAGGCGCGCCGATTTGCCACACCGGTCAAGGCATCGGTGAGCACGTCTTTTTCGTGGGCGACTCGCAGCTTGTCGATTGACTCGCGCCAGCCATCGCTCAAGGTACCCACGATCACGGCAATCAAGACCAGTGTCGCTGCCCAGAGCATGAAAGCAAACACCGGGCCCAACGGGACTCCACCTGCGGCGGCTTCGTTGAAACTTGGAAGAAACACGGTCGTCGCGGTCAGAATACACAGCAGCGACATCAGTCGAGCCCGGTACGCTCCGCGAAAAAACCCGGTCAAAACCACAGGAACGTAAAACAAGTGGAGCATCACGGGATGGTCTACTGAGTAGGACAACATCACCGACGTCGCACTGAAAACCACTACCACCAGTAGTGCTTCTAGGTATCGAGGACTCTTCAGAACTTCTTTGGTAAGGTTCGTCACGAGATCAAATGCCCCCAAGGTTCAAAACGCTAAGCGATTTCATAAAACAAGATGGCTCCCGTCACCAAGGCACACCCCCCGAACACTCG
This sequence comes from Planctomycetota bacterium, assembly GCA_013151315.1. GTDB lineage: Bacteria > Planctomycetota > Planctomycetia > Pirellulales > Lacipirellulaceae > Bythopirellula. Next base: position 7,015 of record JAADIN010000130.1, read on the forward strand.
AGCATGCCTTAGGAGAAAACTATCGGCGTCGATGGTCTTGCCGAGGAACCTGTCCACTCGGCTGTCGGACGGTTTTGCCCAAGTCGAATTAATCGCATGCAGGATTCGCGGGCTAGCAAGACTCAACAAGCCACTGCCAAGACAAAGGAAAAATGCGCACCATAACAACGGCACTCGAAATATCGCGGTGAGTTCCACAGCACTGTCCATGTCAGCTCCGTCGGTTGAATTGACAAAGCGCGAGCGCTTTGTCATGTCTGAATTCACTAGGCTTCGCATTAGGAAAACAAGGATTCACCCTGGGAAATAATAGCTCACCGCTTTGCTCGATAAGGGGTTTCCCTTAGATTCCTACGGCAAAATGTCAGTTTCATCTCGGGTTGCAATGAGGCCGCCGGCAAGAAAATAAGAAAAACCCCGGTCTTTTGATGCTTCCCGAAGAGGTTTGCCTAGCAATGCTTTCCGCTTTGCAACGCATTTTCCTTGCGATAACCGGCTTTCTTGCTACAATCGCCCCCCCCGTTGGCCGGCTCGCCAGTTTCCTGGGGCCACCCTCGATAGTTGACTCTGAGTGGCCAGCAAGCTTAAACTCAGCTCTGGGTGGTGATGTGGCACCGCTCGAATTTCCTCGTTCTTTTTTTCCTGGAGGCTGAGCACGATGCGTGTACTACTCAGTGGAGTTATTGGTGCCGCTGCTGCCGCCGCAGCGTGGATGGCAATAGAACATAGCACCAAACAAGAAATCGGCTGGATGGCCATCGTCGTCGGGCTTGTTACGGGGCTCGCTGTACACAAGGCAGCTGGTGCCGGTTCTCGAGCCAGTTTTGCCCGAGGTGCGCTGGCCGCCGTGTTAGCGTTGATCGTCTGCGTTGTCTGTCGGCAGGTCTACGCCAAAGTCATGCAAACTTCCGATCCATCTGCTGTGACCGTGGCGGCTGCCGACCCTGCCGAATCAAGGAAGACCGAGACGGGTGAGGCCGAGTCAGAAGAAACCGATTCTGAGCAAGCAACCGAACCGACCAAGCCGGTTCTTTCGCTCGGAAAGCAGGCCATCTCTGAGGCCACTGATTACGGAAGCCTGTCCTTCGAAAAGGGCTTGACGCAATGGGATATGCTGTGGCTTTCGATGGCAGCCCTTACCGCGTATGTTGTGGGTAAAGGTCGAGATCAAGTGGTGGCCAGTGATGCGGCAGCAGAGGAATCGCCCGACAAACCCGCGTGAATTCTGCGTTTTAGCAACTGGCTAAAAGACGCTCGTGCATTTCACTAGGTGCTTTGACCTTGTTGGTTTGAGGGATTGCATTTCCTGGACAAACAAGCCCGTTTTGTAAAAATCGAACGCTATGGGCACCGGCGAAAATAAAGAAGGCCAAGCCGATCCACTCAAAAACCCCAAACCGGATCCGCTACGCAGTGTCCACACCAACACGTTTCCCGAGCTGTTGGCCCAGGCAAAAGCCTCGGTCCTGGTAACTACTTATCAGGCAGGCAAACTGGTCGTCTTACGCAACGACCACGGTGTGCTCAACACGCATTTCCGAAATTTCATGAAGCCAATGGGGCTTGCCGTCCAAGGCGGTCGCTTGGCGATCGGCTGTGGCGTCGATATCTGGGAATTCCACAACGTGCCGGCCGTCTGCAGCCGACTCGACGCAGCCGACGAGTTCAAAGAAAATTCGTTCCGCCACGACGCATGTTTTCTGCCCCGCCGCAGCCACACCACTGGCGACATCCAAATCCATGAAATGGCTTGGGTCGGCGAAAACAACGACCGGGAACTGATCTTCGTCAACACGGCCTTCAGTTGCCTCGCCCGGCGAAGCGAGCAAAACAGTTTTGAGCCCGTCTGGCGTCCTCCGTTCATCGACCGCCTTGCCCCCGGCGACAGTTGCCATCTCAACGGCATGGCAGTTGTCGATGGCAAAGTTCGGTACGCGACCGCACTAGGCGAAACCAATACCCCGGGCGGTTGGCGAGACAACAAACGCGATGGCGGAATATTGATGGATGTCCAGGCCAACGAGATCATTGCACGCGGCTTGTCGATGCCCCATTCGCCCCGTTGGTATCGCGACCAACTCTGGTTGCTCGAGTCGGGCCAAGGAACGATCGGTCGCGTCGACCTCGCGACTGGCAAGTACGAGTCGATCGCCCAACTCCCCGGTTTTACTCGCGGCCTAAGTTTCCTCGGGCCGCTGGCACTGATCGGTTTGTCGCAAGTCCGCGAGTCGGCCGTCTTCAGCGGCATTCCACTCGTCGAGCGACTCGAAGAGCGAACTTGCGGAGTTTGGGTCTTGAACATCGAGACCGGCGAAACGGTCGCCTTCTGCAAGTTCGAAGAAGGCGTCCAAGAGGTCTTTGCCATCGAACTCTTGCTCGGCACCCAGTTTCCCGACCTCGTGAATCATGATGCCGAACTGATCGGCAATTCCTACGTCCTCGGCGACGAGGCGCTCGAGCAAGTGCCCAAAGACTTTCGCAGTTGACAGCTCACTCAACGTGATACTTGTGGCACTGCAAGCAACTGTCGCCCGCCGCTTGGGGAGTATGGCACTCAGCACAATCTTGGCGAGTCATCGGCGTAAATCCCGACTGAAAATCGTTCGGCAAATCTTTCAAATAACTTGCCATCACTTGGGCTTCGGCATCGATGGCGTGGCAAGCGCGGCAGTCGGCCCCGGCTGCAGGAGATACAGGGGACTGCACAAGATGCGGACGATGAGAAAAACGTGTCCACTCCGACCGAACCTCGTCGGCTCGCTTCGCCAACCAATGGACTTCGACTTCTCCATCGGCTACCGAGTCCACGCTATGGCATTGGCCACACAGCCCCGCAGCGGTCGGTTTCATTATTTTTTTTAACAGCGGCCGAGCGATCGCTGCATGGGGCCCACTGCTCGCCTCGGCCAAAACCTCGATCCAAGCGGTCGCCCAGCGATCGGCGTGCCCCGTCGCCCGATAGCGAATCGAAAGCGTAAGGTCATCACGAAACCACCCGCCCCCCTCAACCCGCTGCCGAGCCGCCGAACGGGCATCCCCCTCGCTTACGGTTTCGCCGCGCCCCTTCAAAAAACCCGAAAGAATCTCCGGAGGCAGATGCGCCACCAGCGGTGCCAATTCCTCGGTCGAAATCTCTCGCCCTAATAAAACTTCAACTCGTCGCCGCACTTCCGTATGGCCATTTTCCAACACCCCGCGGTAAAGCGATTTCGTTGCCTCCACCGCATCAGCCGCCGCCTGCATTTGCTCAGCATCCTCGACATCGATATCGAAGAAATCAAAATTGACACCAAGCTTGGCAAGCGATTTCGCACCAAGCGGATCCGACGCCAACAGCAGCTTCGTAATCGGAGGCAGCGCTCCGTCGAACTCGTCGGACGCCTGCTCGGGCCACGGGCCCACACGATGTCCCGCCTCGTCGAGCGCCTGCACATCAAGCATCGGCAGCGCAAACAGCGCGACGCCTGCTTCCCAGCTGGCCCCGATATCGCGGTCGTGACAGTTGGCACAGGCGGCGTTGTAGCCCAAAGTCTGCTGGAAATCTCCCTCCGGGCCTTGCTGATGGCACGTCGCGCAATCAAAGGTTTGTTTTTCTTTTGGAAAATGCTTGGCCTCGTGGGCAGCATGGTCAAAGGCAATTCGAGTTCGCCGCTTGACAGGCCAATCAACAAACTCGGGATGGTCGGTCGTAAAACTGTCGATTTGCTCTCGGTGACAAGCTTGGCATGCACGGTCATTCATCCAAGTGAGATCGTGCTCGGCACCATGGTGTTCTCGATGACATGTCGCGCAGGCCAAGGCCTGATGGGGATCGACCCGGCGGGGCGCGGCGAAGTCGTCGGAGCCCTCGGTCGGCAGTAGCCTCGCGGGATCCACATTGTGAGCAGCAGTCGCCCACGCGCGCGGAATTTGCTTGGCATGGCACTCCATGCATAGCTCGGTTTGGCTCGGCTCGGCGAGGCGATCGTCGGCGACGTGCCATAGCCACTCGCCCAGCGATTGATCGCCGGCTGCATGACAGCCTGCACACCCTACGGTCTCGCCATTCCGCTCCAGCAGTTGGGCATGTTGCACCGCAAGCGGACCGGGCGACAAGATTTTATTTCGCCAATTCGCGCTAAGCGCGATGCACAGAGCACCCAACATGGCCAACGCGCAGCCAACCACAAATCGTGCGCGCCACGACCGGAGTGATCGCAGTGGCGTGCATTGGTAGAGATGACAGCATTCGCCATCGGGCGTGGGACCCTCTTCGCAGACGCCACCCCGCAGTGCCGAACGATTGCACCGCCAGCGATCGCCCTCCAGCACCGGATGACAAGCGGTCGCCGAAGGACAGCGGCCACGCCGACCGGGCCCCATCGGACAGGGCGAGCCCTCAGCCGACAAACCACATACCCATGGCTGGTTGGGCCGCTCGTAAGCGTCATCTCGGCTTTGTTGCAGTGGCTCTCTCACAGCAAACCTCCGCCAAACCAGTGCGCTAGCAAACCGTGCAAACAGGCCACGGCCAGCAGGGGGTAAGTCAGCCCAATATGCAAAAACAACCAAGCCTTCAGCCGCCATTGCATGGCTGCATGAAAATCCAGATCGTCGCGACGGCGGACCATCGCAAAGAGCTGCTCACAAGTCACCTGCTCAGGCGGCGACAGATAGCGGCTGACCTCGGTCAACTCGGCAAGTAGCCGACGACGGAGTCGGTTATTGGGACGCAGGAAATAACCCAGCCCGCGCGTTCTCTCGAAGAAACCATGCATGCGGCGCGAATAAAATTCCCCCAGGGTCGTCGAGCCCGACGAGCGAACCGTTTCGAGGACAGCCTCTTGCGCTCGGTCGCAAAGTTGGCTACGCAGCATGGGAATCCGTTCATAAATCACTTCCTCGCTGACGCGAGCGAGTCGGGCAGGTATCGTGCGTGACCAAACCAACCCCACGATGCCACTGAGAAAGGTCGCCGAGTAAAGTGTGGCCAAAGTTAAATCAAGAATGCCGGTGGGGAATCGCCAGTCGACATGCAAACCAAAAACTAGGGCCGTCCCCAGGGCTACGTAGATGTGCGCCTGCAACCAATCGGACGAACTGCCCCAAGGCAACGTCGGAAGTTTCTTGTGAATGTTGTACAAGGCAAGAAAAAAAATCGCGGCCAGCAGGACATAGCCGGTTCCAAAACTCACGCGGCCGAGCGCCGACTTTTGGTAATACGTCCAATAGACCAGCAATGCCAAGACGGCTAGGGTCAGCCCAACGCTATACAGTCTCCGACGGATGAACAACTGAGGACTGGGGGCAAGGGACTAGGGGCTGAGAATTCGTGACCGGTTAACGCAACTCTAGCGTCTCTAGTCGTGCCTGCGAAGAGTGGCAGCCACAACTCGAGAAACTAACGGTTCACCCACTCGGAAAGTTCCCCCAAATTGCCCAAATCCATGCGCACCAGGGCGTCGTGCGGGCAGGCACTCTGACAAGCGGGGCCCGTCGGCAGATCGGTGCAAAGATCGCACTTCGTCGCTTTATGGATCGGTTGTTTCGTCGAATCGTCGATCACGATCGCGCCACTCGAGTCGCGAATTTCGACCATGCGAATATTGTCGTACGGGCAACTCTCGGCACAAGTGCTGCAACCAATGCAAGTCGGATCGTTAATCTGAACCACCCCAGTGGTCCGATCACGCCCAATCGCCCCGGTAGGACATCCGATCATGCAGACCGGATCGACGCAGTGCATGCACGCATGAGCCACCATCAACGAGCCATGTCGAAATCCGTGGCGAATAAATCTTGGATTGTTATCGTGCGTTGCCGCACAGGCTCGAATGCAATCGTCGCAACGTGTGCAGCGATCCAGATCAACAAGCATCGCCTGCTGGCCATTGATAAAACGTTGCTCGACGAGAAATTCCAGCAGCGGAGTCTCGACCTGAGCCTGGCTGCCATGGTGCTCGGGACGGAAAAAAGCATGTTCGGCAGCGACTTCGTCGAGCAACTGTTGCGACACATTCGGGAAAACGTGTTTTTCTAAGACCGCTTGCGGAATTCGCAGTACGTCGACATAACCCAAGCCGCGTAGCGAATGGCTCATCGGCACCGGTTCATTTTTTGTGGACGTCCCAATCACCTCGGCGAGACCAAAAACTTGCCCCTTCCCCAAGTAGGCAACCGTGCGGTGCCCATGACCAAAACCATGACTAAGCCGCGCAAAGCCCGAGCGAACCAGCACGAGCCCTTCGCACGGTGACCCCTCTTCGGCAATGAGCGGCTCTGCAACCACGGCGTCTGTAGCCTTGCCTGAAGAACCCGAATGACTTGAAGAACTCGAATGAAAGGTTTCATGCCACTGGAAGTCGCCGTAGGTTTCAAACAAGGTCGCCTCGGCAACCGCCTCCAAATGCTCGGCGGGTAAATGAGAAAGCAGCGGCGTTTCGCGAAGATGCACCCGCAGGCTGTTTTCGCGATAGAGACGCTCGATATGCCGGCGCAAGGCGTCGGTGCGTCGCATCAGATCTCGCAACCCTTGCCACCGGATTTCCAGAAGCACCGTTTCGCCATCAGCCAGAACGGTTGCCGTGCGCGGCGACCGGGTTAGGGCTGCAAGTTCGCCAAAAATCTCGCCCGGGTGCAGCACCACGCTGCGCGTGTTTTCTAATACACGCGGAATGTCTTGCAGAAAGACTCGCGTTTGAGCAAGATCGGCAACCTGCTGACTATCGTTACCAATCAATTCGCTACGGGAAGCGACGTGGCTTCGAACTTCGGGCAAGCGGGGATTCCGCCATTGCCTGAACATCGATTTCAGAAATCCGGGCTTGCTCTCAGGTTGGCGCCCCAGCACTTCTTCGTCGAGTCCGGCAAGCACGACCCGTGCCTTCCCCTGCACCACCAAAAACGCGCTACTGCCATAGTCGCCTTCACGAACGATGATGCCGCCATCTTGATAGTGATTCACCCGTGTATCGTTCTTCAGAATCGCGCGCAGCGGCAGCGCCGACGGGAATCGCTCGGGATCGATGCTACGAAAAGGCTCGATCTGCAAAAGCTGATCAACATCCGAGTCGCGCATCGCGTCGCCAAAGGGAACATCCCAACGCTGAGGTCGATTCGCAATAATTTCCGTTTGAGGCATAGGATTTTCGCTGGTATCAATGGAATTTAAGAACCACGAAATACACGAAAAATTCCGTCTCATGCTTTCTTTATCTCTTTCGTGTGTTTCGTGCCTTTCGTGGTTCTTCTGATTTGCAGGAGCCCCTATTGCTCCTTGTACATCTCTGGCTTCGGTATCAAAGAATCCAGGGCCACCAAATTTTCGCCGTTCGCTTCGTCGGCAAATTCGCGCGCTGCTTGGCCAATCTGCTCGGCCGCCGCCAAAAGAGCATCGCTGCGGCCCAGCTTCAACGGCTCGGCCAAGGCAACTTCAAGAGCCCTCGCGACATGCGGATCGTCAATGAGTTGGTTGATGTCGTAAAGCTTTTGTTTCAGCCGGGCAGCCCGTTGAGCCGAAGTCGTTCCAAAGGTTGCTTTGGTGGTTGCCTGGGCAGTCGCTCGAAAACTGGCTTCCAAATCGGCCATCACGCCCACCACGTACATCATCCGTAGTTGGGCGGGACTCAGCTCTGCGTTGGCGGTTCCGCCGGTACGCAAAAAATTATGCCGCACCATCCCTTGCGACCAACTGACCAATTCAAAGTCGAGACTTCCCGGCGCATGGCCGCCCACGTTCACCAACTTTTCGTCCGGCGTCGTATGGCATGCCAAACATTGTCTGGCAATCAGATACAAATTGGCCGGGTTGTTCATTCCCGCGGCAACACTCGCTTCGATTCGCTGTTGACGATGCTCGGGCGACTCGTCTGCTTTGATGGCCGAAGGTCCGCCGTAGTCGTTGTGTAGAGCAAGCCAATCCTTGGCTCCTCCATGACACGACTCGCAAGAAACTCCGGCAATCACCCGAACGCGATCGTCCACTTCGTGCCGCGTGTAATGGCAACGCACACAAGTGTCGTTGCGTTTCACACTCTTGAGCCCCAGCTTTTTGACAATCTCCTTCGCTTCGGGCTTTCGGTGAAGCGATTCGAACGTGGCATAGTGGGGCGTTTTTTTCCACTGGCTCACCTCGTGCTCGTGACACTTGGCGCAAGACTCGGCGCCTAGCACGCTGGCCGGGTCGCAGCGGATTTCTGGCGACTCGGTAACTTCCTCAGCGGCGCAGGGAGCTGCTAGTACGCAGAGTGGTAGCATGATCAGTATCAAAAGTTTCGTTCGCTTCAAAAATTTTCCTCCGGCGATCTATCAGATCACGGCTAATATCTAGTACTTTATTTTACCGCTACACCTCGATCTCCACGTCGCCCTGGGGCACGCCAATGCAAGTGAGACACTCCTTTTCGCCAACAGGAAAACCGGGCTCTTTTGCGTGGGCGACTTTGCCCTCTCGAACGGTTGCTAAGCATTGACCGCAATTTCCAGCTCGGCAACCGTAGTCGAGCGAGACCCCTTCAGCTTCGGCAAAGTCGAGCAACGAGGCATGTTCGCCCGTCCAATGGAGCGGCTCGCCGGCACACGAAAATTTTACATTGCAAGGCCCCGCATCGAGACCCGCCGAACGACCGACTTTCACACTCGCGGGCCCAAATGCCTCAAAGTGAATGTGCGACGGTGGAACTCCCCACTCGAGAAGCGCAGGAACCAAACTTTCCATCATCGCCGGAGGCCCGCAAACGTAGAAACGAAAATTATTCGACGGCAACACCTGACGCAACCGGGCGACTTCGATTCGCCCGCGATGGTCGTAGTCGCGACCCAATTGGTCGGCGGGCGTTGGTCGTGAGTAGCTGACATCCACGTGCAAGTTGTCGATTTCAGACAACGCCGTGAACTGCTCGCGAAACGGATGTTCTCGACTATTGCCAAAACCTCCGAACAGATACACGGGGCGCTTGCTACGCCGGTGGACAATCGAGTGGACCATGCTGAGAATTGGCGTCGTGCCAATCCCGCCTCCCACAAGCACCACCGGCCTCTCGTCGGTCGGATCAAGGAAAAACACTCCCTGGGGCGACTGGACCTGAAGTGTAGAACCAACCTCGACGCGGCTGTGGAAATGCCCGCTTCCTTGCCCGGGCGGCAGTCCGTTTTTCCCGACCGGCGACCCTTCCCGTTTGATGGTCACTCGGTAGTAGTCTTCCCGAGGCCGCTCGGAAATCGAGTAGCACCGGACTAGCGGTCGCTGCCGAGGATCGACGGTCAGGCTGAAGGTCAAATACTGCCCCGGCTCGAAGCGAGGTAACGGGCGTCCGTCGACCGGCGTTAAATAAAACGATTTGCAATCGACCGCTTCGTCGACGATCGCCGAAACTCGAAACGGACGAGTCCCTGACCATGCTTGGAAAGTAGGTTTCGAGGCCCGAGCCCACTGCAGCACGGTTTCGAGTTGCTGGTCAAAATCTGTTTGCCGCCGCGCGACACGTCGACGAGAAGCACGTAGCCGGCGGCGACCGACGTAGGCCGCCCCGAGGAATTGAAGTCCCGAGGCTCCCAACAAGACGGCGCCTGAAGTCAGGCCCAACGATTGCCAGTCCACGATGTTTTTCTGTTTGAATGTTCGGATGGATTTTTTCTTCGCAAGCGAGGCGGGGCGTCCCCGCCTCCGGACTCCCGGAACCGGGCTCGTCCCGCCTCGCTTGCCAATGCGAAGGCATTATTTCGCAATACACGGTTTGTGTCGAGAACAGATAGCAGTGCACCCCCGTGCTAGCATCCGGAAGTAACGGTTCTGCGGAAAGCGCGGGGACGCTCCGTAAGCTACTCTCTGATAGGCTAATTCTCCAAGCATACGAGGAATCTCCGTCGATGGTCCCGCTGCTCGCTACCGAGTCGATTGATTTCAATGACGCGAAATCCGACGCGAAATCCAACGCGCGGTCGCCAGGCGATGATCGGTGGTCGGGGCCCTCTTCAGAAACGATAACCCGGTGGCTGGCCGAGGCGAGCCAACTCCATCGAGCCGCGGCCAGTTCGCCCGAGTTCTATGCCGACGCCGCACGATTTGTCGTCGAGACCGTGGGACTCGACGCCGCCTGGGTGCTCTCGCGAGCCGACGACCAGTGGCACCCCGTCGGTAGCTGCCTGCCCGATCTCGATTACGACACGTCATGGAGCCACACGGCATTAAGTGCCTATTCCAGAACCCCCATGGAGGCATCCAGCGGCCGGGAAAGCTTGAATCTCCAAACGGCTTTGGGACGTGCATTAAAACAACTCGAGCAACAATCGGTCGCCTGGTATCAACCGACAGCGGAAGAGGGCCAAGCAATCGTCGTAGCACCGGTGCTCGATACCAACCAAAAACTCATTGCCGCCGTTTATGGCGTTCGCAACACCCAGCACAAGAACCGGCGTCGGGGAATTCGTCCGCTGGAAGCGCGGCTGGTCCAACTGCTTGCCGATTCGGTCGCCGTCGGAATCGCAAGGATTGATCAGGAAATCGAAGCCGCTCGCACGCGGGTTCTGCTCGAGCAGGCGTTCTCGCCACACGTTGCCGATTATCTCCAGCAACATCCCGAGAGTCTTTCGGGAAAATTGAGTGAGGTCTCGCTACTGTTTGCCGATCTGCGCGGCTACACGACTTTGGCCGAAACGATGTCGCCTTCCGACTGTTACGAACTGCTAGGCGAGGTGATGGAAGCGCTGACGACGATCGTCATACGGCACGGAGGAGTCGTCGTCGATTATTACGGCGATGGTCTGCTTGCGCTCTGGAACGCTCCGATTCAGCAGCCGAACCATCCCGACTTGGCTTGTGCCGCAGCTTTGCAATTGTTCGAAGCGATGCCCGCGATCTCTCGAAAGTGGCAATCACGAGTCAACGGGCCACTGGAATTGGGAATCGGCGTCCATACCGGGCCAGCCCATGTCGGCAATGCAGGAACTCGAAGCCGAATGAAATACGGACCGAGAGGTAACACGGTCAATGTCGCCAGCCGAGTGCAGGCCGCTTCCAAGCAACTGCAATTGCCGCTCGTGATCACTGCCGCGACACAAACGAAACTGTCAGACAAGTTTTTTAACCTACGGACATGCACGGCCAAGCTACCCGGCCTCGAACAACCCATCGAACTGTACACCGTTTACCCGGCCTCGGAGGCACGACGGATCAAGTCGAGACTCGATCAATACGCTCGTGCATTGGAGTTCTTTGAAACGGGCGACCTCGAAGCGGCGGAATGCTTGCTACGCGAACTGGTGAAGTCGGGCCACGCAACGCCGGCTCGTTTCCTGGCTCACTACACGGCCGCCCAGATCAACGGCAACCAAGGTCGTCGAGCAGTCGACCGATACGCACCCGGTCAAGGGCCGGTCATCGAGATCTTGGGAAAGTGATAGCGGGACCGTTCGCAAACTCAACGATTACCAGCTTCAGCGGGTGGATATTTTCACGCACAGTGTGTCTTCAAGACTATGAATATGAGCCGCAACGCGCTAGCGTCGGGTAGCAGAGGTAAAGCGTCACCAGCGACTGGCCCGCGGCTAGCGCCGTGCGGCTCTCTTGATTTTTCACCCTAGCAGCAATGGCGCATCGGTTTCGCCGTCGCGGTCTTCCCACTGCTTGCGGATTTCACCAAGGCCATACACGCACAGATCAAAGTGCTCGCTGAGTCGCTGCAGCACTTCGTCGGGGGCCGATTTGGTGTCGGCCGGCAATCGGCTTGCAAGCAAATAGTTGCGCTTGCCTTGGTCTTGGTAGTCGAGCAGGCTGTCCTTTTTTCCTTCGCGTTGCCTCTCGGCAATCTCGGGATACAGGCCCGTCCAGAACAATGTGAAATCGCCGATGTGTCGATGCACACGCCGTCGTGCGACTCCTTGCCGAGCTCGAGCCTCGGCCATCATGTCGGCCACTTGCGAGAGTCGCTCGCCGGTCGGCGTGCGAATGCCGTAGATTGTGTCGGTCCGTACAAAGTGGACGAGCATCTCGGCCAGATAATCGACCAGCGGAGGATCGGCGACGCCGAGCCGCGTGGTAAACGTGTACTCAGTCAGACCGGCGAAGTAACAATTCGTGACGCGAATGTTGAGGAAAACTTGCAGCCATGGACGACCTCCCATTGACGATCTCTAGGAATCGGGGGATCGGTTGCGACGCGAACGATTTACGGCACAACCCGTTCAATTTTACCTTGCCAACCGAGGCCGGGTCAAATCGAGTTTGTCGGTAATAACGCCTTTTCTGTCATCGGCAGGTTTTTCGGCCGTTCGCCAGGAAATATCACGTTGGAGCGAAAAGAAGACCGTAGGACAGCTCAAAGTTCGGCAACGAGCGTTGCGACGTAATCTCCAATTTCCCGCAACGTGGCTGCGGGGTCTTTTTTTGCGTTGGCCATTCGGCGAACGATGGCCGAGCCGACAATCAGCCCGTCGGCGACCGGTGCTAGCATGCGCACGTGCTCCGGTTGGCTGATGCCAAATCCGATGCAGACGGGCAGGGGGGTATTTTCCCGAAGCCAACTTACCCGTTCAACCAAATCGGGCGGCAACTCAGTGCGCTCACCCGTGATGCCGGCGACCGAGACGTAGTACAAAAAACCGCTCGAGGTTTCGGTGATTTTTAATGCGCGGTCGCGGGGGGTGGTTGGGGTAACAAGTTGAATAAGACTTAGGTCGCGCGCCTTGCAGACGTTGGCCAGCTGGGATGATTCCTCGAGCGGCAAGTCGGGAACGATCATGCCTGCGACGCCTTGCTTGACGAGTTGGTCGGCGTATTTTTCTAGGCCATGGCGGTAGATGATTGCGTAGCTCACCATGGTGACTAGGGGCGCGGCAAGTCGCGGCGCTACGTTGTCTGAGGTTATGTTGCCGAGGGTTTGCAGGATATTAGTTAGTTTTACGCCGTGGTCCAGTGCGCGGGTGTAGGAGGCTTGAATGACGGGGCCATCGGCAATGGGGTCGCTGTAGGGGATGCCGACTTCGCACATTGATGCGCCTCGGGCGACTAGCTCTTGGATCACTGCGGCAGTAAAATCCAAATTGGGATCGCCGGCGGTCACAAAGGGCATCAGCGCTTTGCGGTTTTCGCTGCGAAGTCGAATGAATAGTTCGTCAATTGCGGACATAGGGGGAATGCGAATTTGGGAAAACGGATTACGGAATGGGAACTAAAGCGATTGGTCTTTGAGCCGTGCAATCTCTGCGGCATCTTTGTCACCGCGGCCTGAGAGGCAGACAACAACCCGCTCGTCGGGCTTTCGCTTGCGGGCAATCTTCATGCCCTCGGCCACCGCGTGCGACGATTCCAGCGCCGGCAAAATGCCCTCGAAACGGGCCAACGCATCAAAGGCCTGCATAGCGTTGTCGTCGGTGCAACTGGTGTAGGAGACTCGGCCGGTCGATTTCCAGTAGCTGTGCTCGGGGCCAACGCCTGGGTAGTCGAGACCGGCGGACATCGAATGCACGTCGCACGTCTGGCCGTCTTCGTCTTGCATGACGTACGAAAAACTGCCGTGCAAAATGCCGGGGCTGCCGTAGGTGAGTGGCGAAGCATGGTCGCCCGGCTGATTGCCGCGACCGCCTGCTTCGACACCGACGAGCGAAACTTCGTCCAATTCAATGAACGGATGGAACATGCCGGCTGCGTTGCTGCCGCCGCCGACGCAGGCAACGACTACATCGGGGAGGCTGTGAAGACGCAAGCGGGATTGTTCGATCGTTTCGCGGCCGATAACCGATTGAAAATCGCGGACGATGCGCGGGAAGGGGTGGGGGCCTACGACAGAGCCGAGAATATAGTGCGTCGTTTCGACACAGGACATCCATTCTCGCATGGCTTCGTTCACAGCATCGCGGAGCGTGCGCGAGCCACTGGTGACCGGTCGCACTTCGGCACCGAGGAGCTTCATGCTAAAGACGTTGGGGGCTTGGCGGCGGATGTCTTCTTCGCCCATGTAAACGATGCATTCGAGGCCAAAATGGGCACACGCGGTGGCCGTCGCGACTCCGTGTTGCCCCGCGCCCGTTTCGGCAATCACCCTTTTCTTACCCATGCGTAGCGTAAGCAGCGCTTGGCCGACGGTGTTGTTGATTTTATGGGCACCAGTGTGATTCAGATCTTCGCGTTTGAGCCAAATTTCGGCCCCGCCACAATGTTCGGTCAACCGTTTGGCAAAGTAGAGAGGCGAAGGTCGGCCGACGTAGTTTTTGAGCAGGTCGTCGAGTTCTGCCTGGAAAGCCGGGTCGCAGCGAGCGGCTTCGTATTGCTCGGCGAGTTGCTCGAGCGCATGGACGAGCGTTTCGGGGACATAGCGGCCGCCAAAATCCCCAAAACGTCCAGCGGCATCGGGCAGAGGTGTTGTTGTCATAAAACTCTCCGCAGGAAACGGTCAATTCTCGATATCTGCCCGCGCAGGGTCAAGGGCTCGCATTGGATCTTAATCGCCATACCCACTCGGATGCGCCTGATGCCAGCGCCAGGCGCTGGCGACGATCGACTTGATGTCGGCGTATTTTGGCTGCCAGCCGAGGGTTTGGTTTGCCAGGCTCGCGTCGGCGACCAGCTCGGGCGGGTCGCCTTCGCGACGGCCTTCGACGACAACCGGAATGGGGTGCCCTGAAACCTGCCGGCAGGCTTCGATCACTTCCATCACGCTGGCGCCATTGCCGGTGCCGAGGTTGAGTTTCAGTGCGGTGCCGGGTTCTAATTTTTTCAGTGCCGCGACGTGCGCACTCGCGAGGTCCTCGACAGTCGCGCACACACGTGCCATCGGGAGTTGGGTAGTCGTCGCCAAAAACTTTGATGTTTTCTCGCTGTCCTAGGGCCACTTGCAAGACGAGCGGGATGAGATGCGTTTCGGGCTTGTGATCTTCGCCGATCGGGCTATCGGCCGACGCACCCGACGCATTGAAGTAGCGCAGGGCGGCATAGCCCAGGCCATAAGCGTGCGAATAGTCGGCCAGCGCGTGTTCGATCACGAGTTTCGTAAATCCATAAGGATTGATCGGGGCTTGTTTTTCTGCTTCGGTGATCGGCACTTGCTCGGGTTCGCCATAGGTAGCGCAGGTGCTGGAGAAGACAATCCGGTTGACTTCGGCGGCGCGCATTGCGTCGAGCAGCGAAAGCGTGCCGACGATGTTGTTTTGATAATATTCGGCCGGATCGGTGACCGAGACCCCCACATAGGCCAGCGCGGCGAAGTGCATGACGGCTTCGATCTGGTGCTCGCGCAACGTCGATTCGAGCAGCG
>JAADIN010000160.1 GCA_013151315.1 Planctomycetota bacterium
GGGCTTTCATAGAAGTTCTCCTGCCAGTTCGGATCCGTCCCAATTCGCCGTGACGACGAGCATACAAGCTGTGGCCGGGCTGGCAGCGAGCAAAACGGCGACCTGCATGCCAAGGCGCAACTCCTGTTGCGCTTTGTTTTTTTGGTGACGCGACTTTTTGCACCCTACGATTAATCGCAAACCAAGCTTTGGCGAGAATCTGAATTGACTGGCATAGGTTTCCAGCTAGTCCTTAATTCAGCACGCATCGCTCATCTTTTCACATTTCCTTCACATTTCCTTCTCCTTGGGGTGTCGCAGTAACTCCTTTGAACAAAAGCACTTACGGAACCACTCCAGCTCCTGCCGGAACGATCTGCTCATTTGCGATGTAAGAATCGCATCGGTTGCGCAAAGTAGTAGATAGAGGAATGCGGAAACGATCGCGCGGTCGTTCTGTTCACGTCAGATGATTTGATCACGGTATGGCAGGCAATGAAGCACGACAACGAGCCAATCGACCCGGCGGCCAGTCGCGTTGAGTTGAACGTACTCTGGACCAAAGCCCATCCGGTGGTGCTTGCGTTCATACGTTCGACGGTCCGTGATTTCCATCGTAGCGAAGATGTCATGCAAGAGGTTGCTGCCACGGCGGCAGAGAAGTTCGACCAATACGACCGTCAGCGACCCTTTCCTCCTTGGGTCCTTGGCATTGCGCGCAACAAAGTGTTGGCGTATTTACGAAAACACGCCGGCGACCGCCATGTCTTTGACGACGAGACGGTCGGAAAGATTGCAGCCGTTTGCGTCGACGTCGAAGGGGAACTCTCGGGTATGCGAAACGCGTTGGAAATCTGTATGAAACTAATCAAGGGCCGTGCCCGCAAGATTTTAGAAATGCGCTATGTCCGAAACCAGACTCCCGTCGTGATTTCCCGAGCCACAGGAATGTCGGCAAATGCCGTCTCGGTCATGTTGCATCGCGTTCGGCAGACCCTAAGAGAATGTGTCGATCGCCAGTTAGGCAAGCCGATTCCGATCGATACGCCGCAAGGAGGTGACTGATGCCGGACTCGCGGAAACTCATCGATGCGTATCTCGACGACGGGCTCACTGACGAACAATTTGTGGAGTTCGTTGCTTGGATTTCGAAAAATCCCTCAAACATGGCCGAATTTGTTCGCGCCTCGTGTTTGCACAGCAGCATGCGAGACCTGTTGCAAAGCGATGACATTCGTGGGCTGTTGTGCGACGCTTCGGAGAAAGGGCTGCCGGTCAACACCGAAAACATCAGTGATATGCTCGAGGAAGAAGCGGAGATCGCACAGCGAGTCGCCGCCGAACAGGCGCACATCGAAAGCCTAGCTGCCGAGAAATTTGCCGCGTTTCAGCGAAAGCAGGATCGCCGACGCCGCCCCGAGCCAGTTCCCGTCCCGCGAAATGCCCTCTTCGCGACAGTCAGCTCGCTCGCCGCGGCCGCCATCTTGTGCATCTTTTGGATGCTGCCCGATCCGGTTCCTGTTGAGCCGGTCCCCGTTTTCGTCGCTTCGATCGACGATTCCATCGACGCACGATGGAGCGATCCGGGTCTATCCACGGCGCCTGGTACCCAGCTTTTCACGGAAGGAAAGTTGGTTCTCACACATGGCGTCGCCCAAATTGAATTCGAAGGCGGTGCGAAGATGATCGTCGAAGCGCCGGCAACGCTCGAACTGCTTTCGGACGATTCCGCGCGACTCGTATGGGGCAAACTGGTTGGCATCGTACCCCGTAGCGAAGTCGAGCTCACCATCAAAACCCCGAACGCAACCATCGTCGACCTGGGTACCGAGTTTGGCGTCGAGGTTCTCCCCTCGGAAACGACCGACATTCAGGTATTTCAAGGGGTGGTCGAGACGAGGCCCAATCGTCCGGGCGGCAAACGGGTGCGGCTGACCGCTGGGCTTACCGCACAATTTCATGCTCATGACGACCCTCTTATTGGGAAAATTTCCGGGAAAACAAGCCGGTTTGTGCGGCCGGCAGAATTTGTGGCTCGCCGTGCTGCCAAGCCAAAAAATATCGACCGCATTTCTGGTTCGGAGCCGTTTGTGCATTTTGACGTCGATTTCTCCGGCGGTACGGCTGGTCGGCAACCTCGCCATGTCTACTCCGATGCGCGCGGGGTATCCACGATGCCGAGCAGCTCGGGAGGGGCCGTTTTGCGTGACGGTTACACAGATTCGGTCACGTCCGAAACAATCGGTGGCGATGGACAGTTGGTCGCCGAGTTGTACGAGCCCAACTCTTCGGTGAGTTACTGCCTTAGCAAGGCCAATGTGCTCCGCGATTCGGGCGTCGTCACTATCGAGTTCGAGCTATTTCAGGACAGTACCTGCAACCGCAACGCCTTTTTTTACTTGAAGGATGAGAATCTTCAAACCATTGGAGAGGTGATGATCCTCTCGTCTCCTGAGCCGTGGCGTTTGCAACAGTTTTCGCCTCCTTCTGTGTTTACCAAGAATTCGATCCGCCTTGGTGCGAGTGACTCCGTCGATAGCCGTACGGGAACGCTCGTTCATTGCATTTATCAACTCGATTTCGATGCCAGCGAGCAGCGCATCTCGCTCGATGGAGGAGTGACTTTCTCCTCGGCCCCGATTCCAGAAAATTCGAGTTTTAGGCAGTTTGAAGTGAAAAATGCCACGAACTGGGAACGCGGTTCCATCGTGCTTGGCAAGGTACACATGTACCCCCCACGCGTTAGAAGAAAAACAAGGACCGGCAGTGCGCGAGGACGATGATGAATAACCAACCTATGTTTGCGTCGTCGGCAACGACCGACCGCACCGAAGAACAGACTTTTTCGATTCCACCTTAATCCTGAGGAGAGGCTCTGTAAGTTTCACGATACCAACCGTGGTGCAACACAACCCACGGCAAAAAAAGACAGAACAAGAAGAGAGCCAAATCGTTTTTTCTGTACGTTCCTTTTTTTTGGAGGGTTTAATGATGAAGAAGTTTTTTATGACAGCTCTGTTGTTGGTCGGGCTGGTTGCCCCTGTGCAAGCAGCTCTCCTGTATGATTTTGATGACACCGGCGCAATATCGAGTGACAATCGTACATGGACGGCCGGTGGCCGTTTTTTCGCCAACAGCCCCGTCACGGTCGCCGCCCTGGGATTCATCGACACCGACGGGAGTTTGGCCATCGATCACGAAGTTGGCCTTTGGAGCGACGCCGGGGTGCTCTTGGCCTCGGTCGACGTCCCAGCCGGTACGAGTGCTCCCTTGGTCGAGGGATTTCGATGGGTCAATCTCACGACGCCAATCGTGCTTGCCGCCGGTACTTACCGAATCGGTGCCGAAGTGGTCGAGGATAGTGGTGATCGCTGGTACAACGCCACTCAAGGAACGATCACCCAGAACCCAGACCTTATAATCCTCGCGAACGGCGTTAACCAACCGGTTACTTCAGCTCTCGGTGCGACGGGACTCACCTTTCCCAACTTCACCTACTCCGGTCAAAATACCCTGTTCGTTGCGGCAAACTTGTCGACGGTTGCCATTCCTGAGCCGTCTTCCGTCGTGTTGATGGGACTAGGACTGCTCGGCATGATCGGCTTCGGTCGACGACGGAAGTAAGGATATTAATCGACCCAAGAAAAAAAGCGTTTCTCGGTTTTTGGTACGGTGCAAACCGGGCCGAGAAACGTCTCTTTTCCGCCGCAGGCGGTACTAGCCCCGTGCATTAGCACGGGGCTAGTACTTCGCGGGAATTGACCATAAATGACCAAAAAAATTTTGGTCATCAATGTGAGTGAAAACGAGAAAAAAGAGGTACCTGAGATGCAGAAAAAACCACACACCGGTTTCACACTGGTCGAGCTCTTGGTTGTGATTGCGATCATCGGCGTGCTCGTTGCCCTTTTGCTGCCGGCGGTCCAGGCGGCAAGGGAAGCGGCGCGTCGGATGACGTGCAAGCAACAACCTCAAGCAGATTGGTTTGGCCCTCCAGTTGCACGTGGACAACAAAAAAGTACTTCCAAACACACGTCGCGATATGCGAGAAACCGTGAATGTGATGTTGCTTCCCTATCTGGAGCAAGGGAATTTGTTCGACTTGTGGGATTTTAGCCTTGGTACGTTGTACTACGACCAAATAGAAGAGGTACGACTGGCTACGGTGCCGACCTATTTCTGTCCCGCGCGGCGCTCCGCAGCGGATGCAGCCCCAGGGAGCCTCAACGGCGACTCCCTGGGGGCAGGGCCGCATACGCTTGGCGCGTTAAGTGACTATATCGCTTGTGCGGGCGATCCCTCTGGCCTTGCCGATTACCCTGTAGGGCACCCTGCGGTTACGGGTATTGCACCTCGCCTTCCCGCGAATGGGGCATTTTACATGGAATCGGCTTGGCCCACCGCGTTTGGCTTATGGGGTTCTGTCCGTCTTTCGATGATTACCGACGGACTCAGTAATACCATCTTCTTTGGTGAAAAACATATCCCGCAAGCCGGTAACGACCCGACGAACTACGGCTTTGGGAACGGACCTGCCGATAGCTCTGCCTACAACGGCGATCATGCAGCCTCGTTTCGGAAGCTTGGAGTCGGTTCGCCACTAGCACGAGGTGATATCGATCCGGCATTACTTCTCTACGGCAGTAGTCATCCGGGCATCTGCCAATTTGTCTTCGGCGACGGGAGCGTACGCTCGCTTGCGGTGTCAGCAGATGAAACCGTGTTGGGATACCTCGCAAACCGAGAAGATGGGCAGGTGACCGATGCATCGAAACTCTAGGGTTAGGGCTATGCCAGCCCTCCGGGCTTGTTTGTTAGTAGCCACAACCTGCCTAGGATTGGCCGGCTGTAGCGAACAAAAAATGGGCCAAGTGGCAGGGAGCATCGTCTATTCCGGGGACGGAGCGGCTGCGGTTGAACTATCAGGCTACCGGGTTTCATTCCTCTGCTTCGAAAACCAGGCTGATGGCAAGCAAAATCGCGTGACGGCTACAGGCTTAGTCCGAGAGGACGGCACGTTCACAGTGAACACCTACGAGATAGGAGATGGCGCGGTACTGGGTACGCACCAAGTCGCTATCACTCCTCCTATCACATACGAATACGACGGGGGGCCCATAAAAATTCATATTGATCCCCGTTACGGTAGCCCGAAGCAATCGGAGCTGACTGCTGTTGTCGATGGCGATACCGAAGTGGTGCTGGAGGTCCAACGCGCTCCATGACGGCTAATAGACGCACAAAGCAGATCAGCATGGCGCAATGCCACGATCAAGACATCGATCTACACAAGACCGGAGACACGATGAAATCTCACCCTCATCCAAACTCGGAAATGTTGGCAGGCAAAACGAGAGGCTTTACCCTCGTCGAGCTCTTGGTCGTGATTGCGATCATTGGCGTTTTAGTCGCGCTGCTGCTGCCGGCGGTTCAAGCGGCGCGAGAAGCGGCCCGGCGGATGCAGTGCGTCAACAATCTCAAGCAGATTGGCTTGGCGATGCATGGCTACCATGCTACGCATGGTGTTTTGCCGGGGGGGTCCGCTATTTTCACACCCAACCCGGTGGAAAGAGAAAAATTCTGGTCGGTGGCGATTTTTCCCTACATGGAATTGCAAAACATCTACGATCAGCTTGACTTATCGGTCGCCTTCGGTCATCTCAATAACGAACAGTTAGTCACTCAAGTTATTACAAGCTACGTTTGCCCCAGCGATCCCGCTGCAAGCGACCCGATACTCGAAGATCGCTTCACCGGCAGCATCTATAGCACGGCAGGGCCAAGTCGGGCGCTCGGAATGTGGTACCCAGCATCGATAGGACCCACCGAGCCTGACGGCTGCGATCTATGCCCCGCAGGTATGCAATCGTCTGACATCACAAGCCCGAATTGGTGTTGCCAAGCATCAAATTGGGGAACCACCGCCCTCTGGGGATATCCCGTGGGAAGCAGTGTCGGCATGTTTGGTCGCTACGCTCAGAGTTTCAAGTTCTCGCAAGTGACCGATGGCTCGTCCAACACGATCATGAATGGCGAAACACTGCCCGGACATTCCGTTTTCAACTCGACGTATACACCGGGCACTGCCGTCGGCTACACGACGGTTCCGATTAACACGATGATTCAAGATTTCGGCATGCCGATTGACTGGTGGCTTACCGGGGGTTTCAAAAGCATGCACCCCGGAGGAGCCAACTTTCTCCTGGGCGATGGCAGCGTTCATTTCTTGAACGAAACAATCGATCATCAACTTTACAGTGCCCTAGGAACCCGTGCCGGGGAAGATGCAATCGGCGAGCTTCCTTAGAGAACCGAAATATGCAACTAAAAAAATATATCCATTGCAATGGAATGTGTGGCCAAACCGCATGGAGCGTGCTGCTTGCTGCGTTGTTGGCCGGTTGTGGGGGATCGAATCAAGGCCTTGTGCCTGTGTCGGGCAAGGTGAGCCTCGACGATGGCCCGATGCCAGCCGCTGGCAGGCTGCTCTTTGTCTCCGTTGATGGAGCCCAGGGGCTTCGACCTGCAATTGCGAATTTCGATTCGTCGGGCTCTTTTACGGTCCAATCGTTCAAGCCGGGCGACGGGCTGGAAAGCGGTACTTATGCGGTAAGCGTGACTTGCTGGAAAGTGCCACCGACGATGGGTGGTCCGCCGGCTGTGAGTCACTTGCCGGCAAAATACAAAAACCCCTCCACTAGCGGTTTGCAGTTGACCGTCCCTGCAGACGATCGTTCGTCAATAACATTCCTCGTTCGGTTAACCAATGCGAAGTAGGGCGATTGTGGTAGGGCAAAAAAAGGGGCAACTAGCCATAGTGATTAGGAGGAACCTTTTCTAGAAGTCTCAGCGCGAATTGTTTGGTGTCATCTGTTTTTCCTTCTGTTTGAGAGGAATAAGTTCCAATGAAATTTCTAATTCTAAACTACTCACACCGCAGCAATACCAAGATCGTGGCACGACCGATCTCCAAGTCGAGGTCGTGAACGAAAATTGTATTCTTTCACGTATTTCGCGGACCATTTTGACTAGCGTTTTCACTTTAATTTTCTAAGGAGAAGAATAATGACATCGACCCGACGAGTTTCCTACTTTTCTTTTGCGACGGCAGCGATTCTCTTGCTGTCCACCCACGCCGGCGCACAGACGATTATCGTCGACAAGCTGGCAAGCTACGATCCGCTCGACGCCTCGGCCGCCCTGCAAGAGGCGATCGACACGCCGGGCATTACCAAGGTTCTGATTCGTAATCTCGATGACGGCGGTTCGCCCCTTTCCTGGATTCTTGGTTCTCAGATCGACATCATCAAAAAAGTCGATCTCGAGCTGGAATTCCAGTCGGGCGTCACCGTCTCGGCGATGGAAGCGGCAATCACCGGTTCGCCCGATCCGAGCGCCCCTTTTGCCGGCCTCAACTCGAACCTCTTTCGGATAAGCGCAAGCCACTACATCACCCTGAGCGGAG
>JAADIN010000086.1 GCA_013151315.1 Planctomycetota bacterium
AGATCATTTGAGCGACCCGGCAATCTTCCGCCATTTGCTGCATTTCGGGATCGGTATTAGGATCGATTCCGCTGGTACGCATGAGGATGTCCACTGCGTCGGTTATTTTAGCCATCTCCGTCCTCCTCCTTGTAGCTGAAGCCGTGGGCTTCGGGGTTTGCCAAGTACTTTTCGATGCGAGCAGCTGCTCGGTCGATTTCTTGGCTCGGCACGGTTTTCTCTTTGGTCAGTCCACTAGCGAGCAGGGCCACATCTTTGCCGACGAATCCGTAGAGAATTCGATAGTTGACGTTGCCTACTTTTGCGCGAAGTTCATAAACACCATCCCGGAGCATGTCGGCATGAGGCCTGCGTAGCTCATACCCTGAATGCTGAAGTAATCGAATGACCGCGAAGCATTTCCGAAACGCTCGTTCATTCCGCCCACGAAGAACGCGCAACCAATCGAGCACGGGAACTCCCCCGTCATCGTCCTGATAGAAAAACACTTTCGTGGCAGGCATGAGATCTCCAGTATCGCAATTTTACGATGCCGCCAGTCCGATGTCAAAGGCAAAACTGAGGTGATCGAAACAGGGCATGGCTCTGTAGAAAACAGAAGCAAACTAAACCGCCTCCATTTACTTATTCTACCAACACGAGGCCATGCTAGAATGCGGACCCTGATTACGCAGAAAATTCTCAACGAATAGGCAAGTGGTGTCCGTGAGTTTCTTCAACGTTGCAAGAATGTTCGCATACCTTGTCTCGACACTTATCCTGCTGGCATACGGTCTCGTTGGATATGCCGTCTATGCACATGTCAACCGTACTTGGTCGAGTGATAGTCCCCTTATGCTAATTCCGGCCATGGGGTTTTATTCCATATTTCTTGGTGTCGCACTTTTGGCATTCCCAATTGCTTACCGCCAACAAATTCCAAGGATTGAGTTTCTTGTAATCTCTACTATTGCAGTACTTGGCACCCTTCTTCTGCCTGGAATATTTGGATCTTCCTTGCTGTTTGATTGGTAAATCCAACAGCTGAAGCTGACGTGGCAAATAGTGAAGCAAGGTAAAGCAACGCTTTTTCTTTTTTTGTGGCCCTCCGCCCACAAACCCTGAGACATTGCAGAAAACTCTGGACGACACCACTGCCCTACGGGCCAGCAGGCCCATCAAGCTTTTTTTCGGGTTCGTGTCTGTCATATTGGTGCAGATGGCGGCTGCAGAAAACGAAAGTAGTCGTCAAGCGAAGCATTTAGGCGGTCGAGCATGAATGCCTGATAGTCGGCTGCGTCTTCATGAAGTTGGTGTTTTTCGATGCAATCGAGGTAATCGGCCCGGTCTTCAGGACGAACGACGAGCGGGGGATAACCATCCTTCGTTAGCAGCAAATTCATCAGCAGCCGGGCCGTTCGTCCGTTGCCGTCAGAAAAGGGGTGGATAGAAACCAATCGCAAATGGGCTTCAATCGCTGTCTCGGCGGAGGCCGCAGTTTCCGATAGCCACTGTCCAAACTCTTTCATCAAGTCTGGGATTTTTACCGGATTGGGGAACACGACCATCGATCCGGCAATGCGGCGACGGTGTTGGCTATACCTACCTGCTTCGGCTTTCAGTGTGGTGCCGACGACCAATCGATGGATGTCGCGGACGTCCGCCTCGGTGATCGGGCGACCCTTCTCGATCAATTCACGAACGAAGCGTAGTGCTTCCAGATGGTCGACCGCTTCCTGGTGATCCTTCAGCGGCTTGCCGCGAACCGTGAGACCCTTTTCGAGGACGAGGGCCGTTTCTTGCCGCGTGAGCGTGTTGCCTTCGATGGCGTTGGACGTGTAGGTCAGTTCAACGTCGTACCAAGAGCTGAGCCAAAGCCTCCTGCGACAACGGCCGCAGGGCGTCGAGTTTTTCTTTTTTGGCTCTGATCTTGTCCAGCATGGGGTTTCTTCCTAGGGCCTAGTGCTTTGTCAGCCTTAAATTGATGGGTTGGTCAAAGCACTAGCGACAGGCATGAATTCGAGATTCTTCAGGTTACCACACACTCCATCGCAGATCAAAACATCTATCACCTGGACTTCGAGGCACTAGACACAGAAGCGACAATTATGGTTACAATGACCGAACTTCCAATCGCCTGGAACGGTTCCAGGACGATCTCAATGTAAAAATCATCGAATACTGTGAGGATTCAACATGGCCGTTGCTCGAGTTACCGAAATTATTAGCGCCTCGAAGAAAAGTTTTGAAGACGCGATCGAAAAGGGTATCAAGCGTTCTTGCAAAACGCTGGACGACGTCAAGAGTGCATGGATCAAGGATCAGAAAGTCGATATCGACAAGGGCCAGATCACGGAGTATCGCGTTACGTTGTTGGTGACGTTTATCCTCCGCGATTAATGATGCCGACGGGGAGCGTCTGAAGTTTTCAAACCAACGTCGCTAGTCCCCCCAGGAAATCGTCCGACTCGAGGGCTGCCTGTCCAAACTGCTCGCGCGCTTGCTGCTCGACCGCTTCCAAATCGATCTCGTCGTCGAGTCGGACCCCGAAAATTTCCATGCTTTCCTTAATCGCGGTCTCGGTCTCGGTGGCCAGCGTGATCAGTTCGTCGACTTCCATCCCAAGCCGTCGGTTGAGCACTTGCTGCAACGGCTGCATGTAGACGCTTGCCGGGTTCCACAAAGCTTCGGTCATCAAGTTGGCCGTCAACAGCAGGTGATTCAGGGTGGGCGAAATCGGCAGGTAGGTATGATGGGCGGCGACTGCGTCGACGAGCGGCGTGGGGAGTTCCCATTTGGCGAGCAGTCGTTGGCCGACCAGCATGTGGTCGAAACCAAACGCCTCGCGTTCTTGCTTCACCAACGCCATCGTATGATCGGGCTCTTTTGCAATTTCGACATATTGCTCGGTCTCGAGTTGCGCCAAAACCAGCATCCCCAGGTCGGCTAGCAAACCGGCCGCAAATGCCGTGTCGGCATCTGCCTCGGGGTCGGCCGAGAGTTCCGCACACTTCCGTGCCGCGGCCGCCATGGTCAACGAGCGTTTCCAATAGGTTTGATGGAACTGAGCCGGTGCCCCACTGACGAGCGTTTTTACTAGGCCGAAACTCAAGACGGCCAATCGCAACGGACGACGCCCCAGATAGGTTACCGCATGGGGCAAACTCATCACCGGGTCTGACAATCCGTAATACGAGGAATTGACCAGCCGGAGGATCGAAGCTGCCAATGCGGGATCGTGATCCAAGCACCTTGCCACGTCGCCCATTTCAAAATCAGGATCTTTGGTCAGCTCCATCACCTGCAGCGCGACCACGGGCGAGCTGTGCAGTTTGTCTAACCGGCCGAGTAATTCGTCGACGGCGGCAAACCGTTGTTCGTCACGATTTGAAATCACTTGAGGAACTTTGACTGTTGACGAATTCATGCCACCCCGATCTGAAAAAGAGGCCCGATCTGAAGAAGAGAAAAGAACGCACTACAACTATAGCTTTCCGCCTTTAGCGGTTGTGCAAGATGCAACACGCGGGTGGCACCGACCTATTGCTCGGCCTCGATGAATCTGAAATATCTAAAGGATTCGCCTGGAGGCGAGGGTTTCAGGCCACTGCAAAGTGTGAGCCGCACGGCGCTAGCCGCGGGTCAGTAGTTGAGTAACGCTTTGCCTCCTCTGCCCGACGCTCCGCTACCCGACGCTAGCGCGTTGCGGCTCACACTTTGAAATGGGCTACCCGCAGCTAATAGCCATCGAATCTAGGCGGCGTTATAATGCTCCTTCCACTTGCAAGCAATTTCCATCAGAACTACGCCATTATGCCGCCAACCACAATCACCTCGCCCGACGATCCGGCCCTCGACGAGCTGTGCCAATTGCTCGCCACACTTGCCGACGAAATCGATGTAACCGACGAGTGGCCTGCCAAGCAGCTTCAGCTTTGCGCCGATTATGGCGTCTACGAGTGGTTTATTGATCCCGCGTGGGGCGGCCAAGGCTGGGATACCGAAGCGGTGGTACGCGGCTATCTGGCACTTAGCAGCGCCTGCCTGACGACCACATTTATTCTTACCCAGCGAACGGGCGCTTGCCGACGCATTGCCAGCTCGGAGAATCAAATTCTGAAAAAACGATTGCTGCCCGATCTGGCTCAAGGAAAGTCGTTTGCTACGGTAGGTATTTCGCACCTGACTACGAGTCGACGCCATTTGGCCCGGCCCGTGCTGCGCGTCGAGCGCGCTTCGGGTGGATATGTACTCGATGGTTTTAGCCCTTGGGTTACCGGTGCGACGGAAGCTCAGTATGTCGTGATCGGTGCAACACTGATGGTGGACGATCAGCCGACCGACGAGCAGTTGCTCGTGGTCGTGCCAACTGGTCTGCCGGGGGTATCGGCTTCTGAGCCGGCAAAACTTGTCGGGGTGACGGGCAGCCGAACTGGGGAGCTGCGACTCGAGAATGTTTTTGTGGAGGAAGAGTGGGTGCTTGCAGGCCCGGCAGAAAATGTGATGTCTCAGGGCGTGGGCGCGAGCACCGGCGGGCACGAAACGTCGACCCTGGCTTCCGGCTTGGTGGCGGCGGCGCTCGGCTTTTTGGCAGACGAAGCGACGAAGCGCCCCGACTTGGAAAAACCGTTGGCTGCTTTGCAAAAAGAGCAGGAGCAGCTTCGCGAGGCCCTGTTTGCCGTCGTCCACGGCGAAGCCTCTTGTTCGAGTGAACAGCTGAGACAACGGGCCAATAGCCTTGCCTTGCGTTCGTCGCAGGCTGCCTTGGCGGCTGCGAAAGGGACTGGCTATGTGGTGGGCCATCCGGCGGGCCGCTGGTGCCGCGAAGCGCTCTTTTTTCTTGTTTGGAGTTGCCCCCAACCGGTGCTTTCTGCCAACCTATGCGAACTGGCGGGTATTGATCACTAACCGATTTTATGTGAACCCCTAAGGTCACCGAGAGCGCATTTTGGAATAACGCAAGTGAGCCGCAACGCGCTAGCGTCGGGTTTTGTAAGGTTGGCGTTGTCCTCGAGGGCGACCCGCGGCTAGCGCCGTGCGGCTCACTCACAACGGCCTGCCGGAAATTCAAAATGAGCGGTTCCACTTTTTCCTGGATAAATCCCGAGAAGCTTACTATGCCCAACCCGAATGATCCGATTGTTGTCTGGCACGAACAGGCGGTCTCGCGTGCCGATCGCGAGCAGTTGAACAAGCACCGTGGCTGTGTGGTTTGGTTCACGGGGCTAAGCGGCTGTGGCAAGAGCACCGTAGCGAATTTGGTCGACCACCAGTTGCACCAACGGGGCTTGCGCTCTTATGTGCTCGATGGCGACAATGTGCGTCATGGTCTGAACGCGACTCCGCAGATACT
>JAADIN010000217.1 GCA_013151315.1 Planctomycetota bacterium
GCCGCTCGGGATCGTGCTCGAAGACCGCGCCGGCGGCACCGAGTGGAGCGGCGGCGCCGACGATACGCTCGAAGGCATCATGCAACTGCTCCTCGAGCTCCGCCAAACGGCCCGCGCCAACAAAGATTTTTCCACTTCCGACACCATCCGCGACCGGCTTGCCGAGAATAGCGTCACGCTCGAAGATCGCCCCGGCGGCACCGAATGGAGCCAAGGGTAAAACAGCCTGTGGCGCTCTCACCGACGATTCCCCAATCCTGTCAGGCTGGTATATAATGTGACGAGAGGCTTCCTCGTCCTTAACCGTCGGAACAGCTCACAGCAGAGTAACGAGTATGACCAAGCTACTTCAACAAGCTTTTGACAGAGCCTCGGAGCTTTCTCAGACCGAGCAAGACTCCTTAGCACAATGGCTCTTAGACGAATTGGCATCCGAGACTCGGTGGGATACCCTCTTTGCCAGTGCTCCCGATTCACTTGCAAAAATGGCAGACGAGGCTCTCGCAGAACATCATCGGGGAGAAACATTACCGCTGGATCCCGGAAAATTATGATCTCGAAGACTACAAGAAATTTCCGAGAAGCCCTCGCAACACTCCCGACAAATATCCGAAAAAAAGCTGCCTTGGCGTACCAACGGTTCCGAGACAATCCAAAACATCCCAGTTTGCACTACAAGAAAGTCCACTCTACCAAGCCAATTTATTCAGTAAGAATTAGCAACAAGCATCGGACCGTCGGAATCGTCGAGAACGAAACGATCGTCTGGTTCTGGATCGGCATCCACGCCGATTACGAAGAATTGTTAAAACGTATCTAGCCACCCCTCCAACATCAACCTTCTTTGCCTGCCTCTCACGGATGAAAATTCTCGGCATCGATCCTGGCTTGAACATCACCGGCTACGGAGTGCTGGAAATTGTCAGCGGGCAGCCCAAACTAATCGAGGCGGGAATCGTCCGCGGCAAATCGCGTGGGTCGCTCAACTTGCGAATCAAGGAAATCCACGACGGCGTCGCCGACGTCATCGAAGCCCTGCATCCCGAGGTCATGGCGCTCGAAAAACTGTATTCTCACTACGATCGACCGACGACCGCAATTCTCATGGGCCACGCCCGAGGCGTCATCTGCCTCGCTGCCGCCAATGCAATGCGGGCATCGAAGTCGCCGACTACGCCGCCACGCAAGTCAAAAAAACGCTGACCGGCAACGGCCGAGCGCCAAAATCACAAATGCAACAAGCCATCCAGCGCGAGCTGGGGCTCTCGACGCTCCCCGAACCGGCCGACGTCGCCGACGCCCTGGCGATCGCCTTTTGTCATTTTTGTGCCAGCAAGTCACTGATCGCCAAACTCTGATTTACCTTCCGCATTCCGCTTTCCGAATTCTTCTTTATGATCACCAAAATCACCGGTATACCAGTCACTGTCAGCGGCGACATCCTCACCCTTGCCGTCGACGCCTTTGAATATGAAGTGCTTATTCCCGAATTCACGCGGCGACATTTGCAAGAACAGATCGGCAAAGAGATCAGCCTGCACACGATCGAATACCTCGAAGGCAACCCAATGCAAGGGCGCATGACGCCCCGCCTCATTGGCTTCTTGACCGGAATCGAACGCGAGTTCTTCGAGCTCTTCTGCCAAGTCGATGGCGTCGGCGTGAAGAAGGCTCTGCGAGCCATGATACGGCCCGTCGAGGAAGTCGCCCAACTGATCGAAGACCAAGATGCCAAAGGGCTCACGCTACTTCCCGGCGTAGGCCCCGCCACGGCCGAGCGAATCATCGCCAAGCTGCGCCGCAAGGTGCCAAAATTCGCACTGCTCGTAGGCCGCGACGCGCCTCTGGCCGCCGATGTCCCACGCGACATCGTCAGCGAAGCCTTTGAAGTGCTACGAGCCTTGGGCCACAGCGAATCAGAATCGCGCCGCTTGCTCGACGAAGCCGTCTCCCACAAGAAAAAATACAAAGACGTCGAAGCCTTACTGCAAACCGTTTACGAACACCGCAATTCCTAAACCCCCCGACCCTCATGAACACCCCCAGCGAGCCGGCTCGTCCCCGAGCCCGGGCCCTAACACGAACAGTTTGGCGAGCAGCCCGAACCCTACTCATCACCTACGGCACCATCTGCCTGCTTATGTTTTTATTAGAAACCAAGATCGTTTACCCCGCTCCCCCCTCTCGATCGAAACCAGCCGCAAAAGACTTTGGCTTTGAAGAGGTTCATTTCCAATCGGCCGACGGCACAGCACTTCATGGCTGGTACCACGCACACCCCGAGCCTCGCTTCGGGCTGCTCTATTGCCACGGCAACGGGGAAGACATCACCCACAACGCCGACCTCGTCCACCACTTTCACAACGAACTCGCGGCGTCCGTTTTTATTTTCGATTACCGAGGCTACGGACAAAGTGCCGGCTCGCCGCACGAAGCGGTCCTGATTGCCGACGGCTTAGCGGCCCAGCGATGGCTTGCCGAGCGGCTGGAAGTTGAGACCGACCAGCTAGTCCTCATCGGTCGATCGCTTGGCGGCGCGGTCGCGGTCGCGCTGGCCGAGCAACAAGGAGCACGCGCTCTGGTACTCCAAAACACGTTCGCCAGCATGGTCGACGTCGCAGCGGAAAAATTTCCCTGGCTGCCCATCCGCTGGATGATGCGCAACCGTTATCCGTCCGCCGAGCGAATCCAAGCGTACCATGGCCCCCTCCTGCAAAGCCACGGCACGGCCGACCAAGTCATTCCCTTCGCGATGGGCAAAGAACTCTTTGAAGCCTCGCCCAGCGAGAAAAAACGATTCCTCGAAATCCCCGACGGCAGCCATAACGACCCGCAACCTGAACCTTATTACGAAATGCTGGCCGACTTTTTGGGCTCGCTGGAGGAGTAGAAGGGTGCCATGTGCTGCGTACTGCGTGGCCGCACAGCAGAGAAGACTCAAACCCGCACCATCGACTCAGGCATCTCACGCAAAAACAAATAAACCATCACCGCCAACCCCAGCACTCCCGAAGCAAGGCCATCAAACGCAGCCCCGCAGCCGAGCGTCGCGCTAAGATAAACAAACGTCACCGCCGTCAGCAGCGACACACCACACAAAAAGTTGGCCGACAGGCTAATCGTATCACCCCCCGCCGGACGCAACGTGCGTAGCTCGTGAAAAAACTGATAAACGACCAACGCAAAAACAATCGTGCCTACGATCGAGTACTCGACCAGCACCGGAATACTCAGCACCGCGTCGTAAACTCCGTGGGCGAGCACCATCAGCCCAAACGTCGCCAATGCATGCGGGCCCCAGTCTTTGGGAGAACGCAACCCGCGGTAAACGGCCAGGCCAACGAGACCCGTCAGCGTCATATGAAAAGGGTTCGCCGTCAGAAACCGCCCCAGCGTGGCCGTCCCCTGGCTCCAACTGAAATAGCTCACATTCTCGACCATCGCAAATCCCAAACCGACACACGCCGAAAGTATCAGAGCCGCCAGTTCGCTCCGCTGGCGAAGCAAAATCGGCATCAACGGTAGCAAGCAGCACAGCTTGGCAAACTCTTCCCGCAAACCGATGCCAAGAATATTGTATCGCAGCCCAGGCACCAGCTCGTCACTCTCAACAAGTCCCCAGCCGACTTCTTGCCACAAAATCAAAAAACTGGTCGGCCAGATACTCAAAATTCCCAACCCGATCGCCAGCAGCGAACCCCCAAGCCGCCAATCGCCAGCGCGGCGCACCTGCATTCCATGCAACAGGAACGCTAGCCAACAGCAACCGGCAAACACCGCCAGCCCCGCCGGCCCCAAGTGCAAAAATCGCGAATAAGCCAACCGAGGAATGCTTTTCCAGACATCCCACCACTGCCCCTGTTCCGCTAGTTGCTCAATCTGCTCCCAGCCATTTTTGAGGGCATGCGACTCTAGGCTCGCCTCCGCTTGAGGCTCAGGCAGGAAAATAGATTGGGCAGCAAAACCGAGCCCCACCCCGACAGCAACGATCCAAATGACCATCCGCCAAAGAAATGCAGGGTTGCGCGTCTTGGCCCGAAGGGAGCTACGTCGATTCCTAGCCTGATTCATGGTTTTCTGGATATCGGTCGATCTGATATAGTGTTTGGGAGTTAGCGTACAAGTGTTCACATTATGGACACCGCTCGCATTCCGCAATCCGAAATCCGAATTCCGAATTCAAAAATGTCTCGCGAACCGATTCTTTCTGCCGACGACGCCACGCCCCAGCCTGCCGCGACACAGCTCCCTACCACGGCCAGCGCCCTTTCGCTCACCCGCGAAGAAGATACCGCCCTGCGGCCCAAGCGGATGGAAGACATGGTCGGCCAGTGCGAAGTCTACGAACGGCTTCAGATCGCCGTCGACGCAGCCCGAATTCGCAGCGAACCGCTCGGCCACGTCCTACTCGATGGCCCGCCCGGCCTCGGAAAAACCACCTTCGCGATGTGCATCCCCCACGCGTTGGGCGTCCCGCTACAAATCGCCAGCGGTGCCGCCCTAGCCGCACCCAAGGATTTGCTGCCCTATCTCTCCAATGCCGAAGAGGGTTCGGTCCTGTTCATCGACGAGATTCATCGACTGCCCAAAACGGTCGAAGAGTTCATGTACCCGGCCATGGAAGATTTTCGATATCACCGTCGGCGAAGGCATCAGCGCGCGGACGGTCAACATGTCGCTCCGCCCATTTACGCTCATCGGCGCAACCACCCGCACCGGCCTGCTCTCCGCCCCGCTTCGCGACCGCTTCCAAGTCCGCGAGCATCTCGATTTTTACAGCCACGAAGAGCTCACCGAAATCGTCCGCCGCAACGCGGGCAAGCTGAAAATAAAAATCGACGACGAAGCCGCCAAGAAAATCGCCCGTTGCAGCCGAGGCACGCCGCGCGTCGCCAACAACCGCCTTCGCTGGGTCCGCGACTACGCCACCAGCCGCGCAGACGGCGAAATCACTTTGACCGTCGCCGTGGAAGCGCTCACGATGCTGTCGATCGACA
>JAADIN010000061.1 GCA_013151315.1 Planctomycetota bacterium
CCCCTTCGACATTATTATTGCCGGCCGCATCGAGGCCTGCACGAGCGTAAACGCGCGCAAGTTTCTCGATATCAACATCGAAAACGGTGTCTTTGGTAGAGGATTCGTCGGTCATGGCGATTGCTAAACTTAGTTCTTACTGGGACTGCTGGCCGCGAGAGTGCTCAGAGCATCACGCACGAGTTGGGCCTGTTGATCGGCAGAGATATTCTGCTTCACCACCTTGCCAGCCAAGTCGACTGCCAAGTTGGCGCTCGACTCGGCCAAGGTTTTCAGCGCCGTATCGGCCGCACGTTGAACATCTCGCAAAGCTCGATCGCGTTCTTGGTCCGACGCCTGTTTTGCCTCGGCGATGATCTGGCCCTTGGTATGTTCGGCATCCCGCCGGGCTTCCTCCATAAGCTCTCGCACCTCGTCGGCAGCACGGGCCAACTTGGCCTCATGCTCGGCAAGCAATTGCTTGGCCTCGTCATGCTTGGAAGCGGCGTCGGCAATGTTGCCTTCGATCCGCTTTTCACGCTCGTCGAGGGCAGAAGCAATCTGCGGCCAAGCGGTTTTCCCGAGCACAAACAACAAGACGGCAAAGATCACCCCGGTCCAAATTGCCAGATCGATATCGATGGCAAGAGGATTGGGCTTTCCGCCGTCGTGGTCTGCTTCCTCATGATGGGCATCATCGCCTTCGCTTTGATGCGCATCATGCGAGTCGTCTGCGCAAGCCACTTGTTGGCCAATCGACCCCATAGCGACACACGCTGCGACAAACAGGAGTGGAAATACTCGGTGAAAACTCATGCGAAATACTTTCATCGCTTGTTACTCAAATCATCCAAAACAGAGCACACAGAACCAAGTGCTAGTTAAACAACATACAAACGATCAAAGCAAAGAACGTCGCACCTTCGATCAGGGCAGCCGAAATAATCATGGCAGTTTGGATGTTTCCAGCAGCCTCAGGCTGTCGCGACATGCTCTCAACGGCCTGACCACCAATTCGGCCAATACCCAGAGCAGCACCAATGATCACCAAACCAGCACCAAAGGCAGCCCCTAAATTCATGCTGAAGCCAGCAGCGGCAGCGGCGGGAGCAGCATCTGCATCTTGGGCCATAACAGGACCAACAAGTACGAAGGCGGCCAAACAAAAAACGAGTACTTTCATCATCTTAAACACGGCGAAAACTCCTACGTCTGAGAAAACTGTGAAAACTACTTTTAGTAACAATAGCTGAGACGACATTGCTTTGCGGGTCAGTGCGGCGGATGCACGGCAGCCCCGATAAACAACGCCGACAAAAAGGTGAAAATGTATGCCTGCAAAAAGGCAACAAACAACTCAAGCAAACTTAGCGCGGTACCGCCCAATACGCTGGCCAACGTCACGGTTCCCCAAATCCCGGTGCCGGCTGCAGCACTGGCACCTATGAAACCAACAATCACGGCCAACACCACATGGCCGGCCATCATATTGGCCAGCAACCGAATGGCCAAGACGCCGTGCTTGATAAATAGGCCCAGCACTTCAATCACAAAAATCATTGGAATCAAAAGCACGGCGACAGGTCCGGGGAGATCCATGTGCGGGACTTGGGCTTTCCAAAAACCGACCACTCCCAACTTGGCCATGCCCGAGCCGACCACGACACAAAATGTAACCATCGCCAAAGCCCCCGTCACGGCAAGCGCCCCCGTGGGAGAACCCATCCAGGGAACCATTCCGATCAAGTTGCACCCAAGGACAAACAGAAAAATGGTCCACAAAAATGGCATGAATCGGTCGGCATCGTGCTTCCCAATGCAAGGCCGCGCAACCTCATCGCGGATGAACAACAAAAAGACCTCAAGGATATTCCAAAGACGCCCTCGGGCACTGGTACCTCCCTTGAGGCTCTTGGCCAACCCGATAAAGCAGACCGCGATGATAATCGCAACGACCAACTCAAGGACCATGAACTTCGTGATCATCAGATCGAGCGGCTGAATCGTATTATCAATCAGCTCGTTGCCTGTGTTCATCTCGATCAGCGGCTCATCCAACTTCAGCGGCTGAGGGATGGAGACATGGCCATGGGGCGCAAGAAAACGCGGGACGTGGAAAAAATCCGCGTCCTCGACGTGACTAAATAGTTCATTGGGATCTAAAGCGTCTGCCATGAAATACGTCTTATTTGTGCAAACCTATCGCTTGGGCTGAACGAGCCGAACCGACAAGTAGGTTTCCAGTGCCAAAGTAACCATATAAAAAAGAAGCAAATAAACGATGAAGCTAAAATATTCGGCCCCGGTTGATCGCAACGACAATGCGAGGCAAATCACAAGCGGTGGTAAAAGTCGTAATCCCATCGAAAACAAAAGGCCGAATAATACTTGATTCGAATCGGTACTTTGCGAAGTAAACCACAAGGCCACCAATCCGGGCAACAAGCAAATCACCGCAGCGATCGTTACTTCGATTGCTCCAGTAGCCCCGCTATTCCAAAGAGCGAAAGGCATAAGCAACACCAACAGGGCCCCAATCGCGCACGTCAACCAAGTTGCACAACGCAGGTAGGCACTATCACGCCAATAAGCCGTCAAATTCACGGCGGTTTCACTCACGACCGCGGTTTCCTCTTCTTGTCTTCTGATGGACGTTTTAACGCTCGTTTTTTGCGTTGTCTTTCCGCGTCAAGGCGATCAAATGCTTCATTGCAACGAAGCCACCAAGTGCGAATCCAACAAGCATGAACAAAACTTTGGTGCCTAACTTCCCATCAATCCAATAACCGGCCAAACCGGGTAAAACCATTTCCAAAGAAACCGTCATAATGCGGGATGACCATTGGGCAGCCCGGGCGGCTGGCGAACGATCATCTGGCGAGGCGGGTTGTTTAGGGATATTGGAGTGCTTGGGCATGCGGCCCCTCTACATCCTCGTATCGCGACGTATTGCTAAACGCGCGTGCGAGACGGCCTAATCTAATTCCCCTACTACAGAGCGCGAAGGGGGATTCGTGCATTTTTTCACAAAGTCTTGGAAATTGTCATAAACCATTTGATGAAAAGGGTTTAGGGATCTATTAAATTAGCCCTGCCGTAGGCCGGAACGAGTTTCACGAGTTCCGGCATTGCTTCAACCTGGAAGATGAACCGCGCCGGAACTCACTGAGCTCGTTCCGGCCTGTTTGTCAAAACATCAAGCGGTAAACCTTTTCTATCATTAGACTTACATCCACAAGTAATCATCGAAAATTTGCATTTTCGGCCTGTTCGACTAAGATGAATTATGGGGAATGTACAGTTTGAAGCTATCGAGCAAGCGGTTTTTCGGTTGCCTTCCCCAGCCGCCTTGGTTCCCTCCTGATTGGCCAGAAAGAGTAGAAAAGGTATGACAGTTGCCTCATTACGGTCGCAAACGGCCAAAGATTTAGCACAAATGGCTCGCCAAAACGGCGTCGCCGGTTGGCACTCGATGCGCAAAGAAGAATTGGTCGTCGCACTCTCGCGACTGTCACTCAAACGCGCTTCCGCACCCCAGAATGGCATCTCCTTGAAGCGTCGCCCAAGTGAAAAGCAGACGCACCCCCCCAATCCGCGGATCAGACGAAAGATCGACCAACTGCACCGCAAGCTCGCGACCGTCAAAAACCTTGCCTCGAGTACGAGTAAGACCGGTCCCTCAAAAACTACGTCCTCAAAAGCTACGTCCTCAAAAACGAAGGAAGACCGGCTTGTCGTGATGGTTCGCGACCCCTATTGGCTCCATGCGTTTTGGGAACTTTCCGAACGGAGTGTCGAGCGGGCAAAGGCGGCCATGGGGACACGCTGGCATGGCGCGCAACCCACGCTCCGTTTGTTTCAAACCGAAGAAGCGGGCGCCTCGACCTATGCCAAAGACATCACCATTCATGGCGGGGTCAACAATTGGTATATCGATGTCCAGAACCCTCCCTGCGACTTCAAAATGGAAATCGGCTACTTGGCCGAAGACGGGTCGTTTTACTGCTTGGCGCGAAGCAACACGGTCCAAACGCCCCCTGCGGGTACCAGCGACGCAGTCGACGACAACTGGTCGGACGTTGCCGAGCAGGCCGATCGTATCTATGCCATGAGCGGCGGCTATTCTCCTTCGGGTACCAGCCGAGAGCTCCAAGAGTTGCTCGAAGAGCGATTGCGCAAGCCGCTCGGTTCTCCCATGACCACCCGCTTTGGGACCGGTGCCATTGATCTGAGCCACGCCGAGGAGATGCCCTTCGCCCTCGACGCAGAAATCATTGTCTACGGCGCGGCCGACCGCGATGCTCACGTCACGCTCAAAGGCGAGCCCGTCCAGCTGCGTGAAGATGGCACATTTGCCGTCCGCCTGAGCTTGCCTGACAAACGTCAGGTCATTCCTGTCGTGGCAAGTTCCAGCGATGGGGTCGAACAACGAACCATCATCTTGGCGGTTGAGCGAAACACGAAGACCATGGAACGCGTAGTCCGCGACGTGACCGCAAAGTAAGAGGCACCTCGCAAGCGAGCCGTGGCGTCCTCGCCCACGGTCTTTCGGGGATATTTCTTTCGGAGATACTGCCCGGGCTCAGGGACGAGCCGGCTCGCTTCCGCTAGAATAGTTCCATGCCCTCCTCTCATGAACAGCTTGTTGATCTAATCGGCCAATTGCCGAGCGGGATGCTTGCCTTCTCCGGCGGGGTCGATAGTGCCGTCGTGGCCAAAGCCGCGTTCTTGGCCCTGGGAGATCGGGCCATTGCCGTCACGGGCGTCAGCGCGAGCCTTGCCTCGGGCGAACTCGAGACGGCTCGCCGCATTGCCAAGTCGATCGGCATCCGCCACGAAACGCTTCCGACCGACGAACTCAGCAGCCCAAGCTACCTAGAGAATCAGCCCAATCGTTGTTGGCACTGCAAGACCGAGCTCTACGACTGCCTGCGCGAGCTGGCCGATCGGCTAGGTTTTGATGTGCTGCTCAACGGTGCGAATGCCGACGACCAAGGTGACTTTCGACCGGGCATCCGAGCTGCCCTCGAGCATCAAGTGCGTAGCCCGCTGGCGGAATGTGGGTTCGACAAACAGACCGTGCGAGAGATCGCCAAGCACTGGGATTTGGAAGTTTGGGACAAGCCGGCAACCCCTTGCCTCTCCAGCCGCGTGGTCTACGGGCTAAGCATTACGCCCGAGAGATTGGCCCGTATCGACGCGGCCGAGCAACTGCTCCGCGAGCTAGGGCTCCATACGGTACGAGTCCGCTACCACCACGACGATCTGGCTCGGCTGGAAGTCGCGATAGACGATCTTCCTCATCTGTGCGAAGGATCGGTACGAAAACGCCTCGTCGACCAATTGCGAAAAATCGGCTTCCGCTACGTGACGATCGATCTCGAAGGTTTTCGCTCAGGCAGTTTTCAGCAGTTAGTTCCTGCCGAAGAACTCCTGCAAGGGCTAAACCGCTAAAAGCTAATCGCTATGTCCTATGATGCCGTCGCCGGATCGGCTGCCGACGTCGTGCTACGTTGCCGCCCGTGGAGAGGTAGCCGTACTGGATAGCAAACCACTCGGCATACCGCTCGCGATCGGTGTAACTCGTATTGCGGTCGTCGAGCAAATGGCCCAGCTCGTGAATAAGGATGTTGTTAAGATAAAAATCCTCGATCGTCTCCTCGGTCCACTGCAAGCGCCAAACGCCCGGCCCAGGCCGATCCCAACGGCCGCCGTACATTTTGACTTCGTTCACAACTTCCGGTCGAGGCGGAGAGAAGAAAATCTCTTCGAGAGACTCTTCTAACGGGTAGAGGTAGAGTGCCGCGCCCCATTGCATTCCATAACAAGGAAAACTCTGCTTCTTTCGCGTCATCTGACTCAGTTGCACAACTTCCAACCCGTCGAGGAATTGTTGAGGCACCGACTCGAGCCGTTCGCGGATTTGCTCGGGCGTGACGACGTGACGGTGGTTTTCGCCCGCCTCTTGGACAACGATCTTGTAGTCGTCGCCCCGCTCGAGAGGCTCGTGCCAAGTCTCGGGCGGAGCGAACTCCTCGCGAACATTTCGCGATCCCATCAGCATGCGCCGCGCTCGCCGCGACCAACTGACGTGAGATTGCACCGCCTGACGTCTTGTCTGGCTTACCGAAGACTTTTGACGGCGTGATCTCATCAGTGATTTCCTCGATGCAACCTGAATAAGTGTAGGGAGTTACCGCTGCGACGCGACGGAAATAAACGATGCAAATAAACGTAGTCGGCAGACGTCGACGCAGGTGGTGGTCAACAGGCCTCGAACTGCTTATTCTATGGTAGGCAGGGCCTCGTGCCCGTTCCAAGCAATCGGCGCAACTACCTGTAACCAAAGGGCTTACAAAGTACCCCCAACCCCCTCTGTCGGGGTGTTTGGTGGAAATTTGGGCGGTCCTGGGAGTCCAGGATCAGCTTGAAGCTTGATTTCAGGAGATGTCAGTTGTTCGAGAGACTTACCAATGGACGTAATCCTTTACACACGAACAGGTTGCCACTTGTGTGATGACGCCCGACAGACTCTCGTTGAACATGGTCTCGAGCCGCAGTCGGTCGACATCGACACAGACCCCAAGCTGCGAGAACGGTTTGATACTTGTGTCCCGGTGGTGGAAATCGATGGCAAGGTCCGCTTTCGAGGCCGCGTCGAACCTGTCTTACTTCAACGCCTCCTGACGAACGCAAAATAGCCGCGATGCGACGCATCGCCGGAGGAAAATTCGATCGTGACCGAATGCATTGGGCTGTTTGCGAAGTACTGGCAGCCGGGAAAGGTCAAGACCCGGCTGGCTGCGAGTATCGGCCCACAACGGGCGGCTGCCACTTACCGACACTTCGTCGCCACGCTGCTCGCACGGCTTTCGGGGTGCCTTGCCCAAAAATGGTTAGCCTACACACCCTCGGAGCATCTTGGCGAGTTTCAAGAAATCGCTCCCGAGGGCTGGCAGTTGGAGCTTCAGGCCCAGGGCGATCTGGGCGACCGGATGCAGGCTTTCTTTGCTCGTCGGTTTGCCGAGGGGAGCAAGCGGGTTCTTCTTGTCGGAAGCGATAGCCCCCATCTTCCCCTCGAATCGATCCAACAGGCCTTCGCCCAATTGCGGGATAGCGAGGTAGTTCTTGGGCCGACCGAAGATGGTGGCTACTGGTTGGTGGGGGCAGCAGGTCGCGTTCCTGATATTTTCAGCGACATTCCCTGGAGCACGCCCCAAGTTTGGCAGACGACAATGGAAGCCCTCCAAGCGGCCAAGACGAGTCACAGTACGCTCCCCGTTTGTTACGATATCGACACCGCCGACGACTTGCAGCGACTCCTCGGCGATTTGCAGGCCCGCGTCGGCAACGACCCCCAATTGGATCAGCTTCTTGAATTGCTTAGTTACTCAAAGTGAAAACGCTAGTAAAAACATGTCCGCGAAACACGCGAAAATTCGCGAAAACTAGAAAAACTTGCAACACTTCAGACAGCTGAAGTATTAAAAAAATTCTTATTCACAAATTTTTCTGCTCGGTCACCAAAAAATCCTATCGAATACTTCTGGAAAACATGCTCTTTCGCGTCTTTTCGCAAATTTCGCGGGTAAATATTTTTTTAGTTTGAGTTGGTTAAGAAAATGTCTTCCTTAAATTCCACCTACGATGTGCTCCTGGTGGGCGGTGGAGCGATTGGCCTGTCGCTGGCGTGGGAACTTTCGCAGCACGGCGCAAAAGTGGGGCTCGTCGACCAGGGCCCGCTAGGGCAAGAAGCTTCGTGGGCTGGAGCCGGCATGATCCCCGCAGGGCCCCGTAAAGACTTCTGGGCCGAGTCGACTCCGATGGAACAGTTGGCCAGCCTGAGTCAAACGCTTCACGCCGAGTGGCACGACCGACTGGCGGAGTTAACGGGGATCGACAATGGCTACCAGCAATCGGGGGCCCTGTACCTTGCCGAAAGTGAAGCCGATGCCAAGTCGCTCGACCGGCAGGCGGAACATTGGCAACGGCAGGGCATCGAATGCCAGCCACTCGATGCGGGGCAACTGGCCAAAGTCGAACCGGGACTTGCCGAGCGGGCCAACCGTTTTTCGGCAGCCTATCTTGTGCCGCAAGAATCGCAGTTGCGCAATCCTCGACATGTCCAAGCGCTGATTGCCGCCTGCCTGCAACAAGGGGTCGACATGCGTCCTGGCATTGCGGTTCACGGTTTTGAGTCGACCGACGGCCAGATCGTATCGGCCCAAACCAGCGGAGGCACGATTCAAGCGGAACAGTTTTGCTTAACTGCCGGCTGTTGGACCGGCCAACTCGCTGCGAGTCTGGGATTGGATTTGCCAATCAAACCGATTCGCGGGCAGATCGTCCTCTTGAATGGCCCGGTCGGGCTGCTCGGTCGTCATGTGAATGTTGGTAAACGGTATCTCCTTCCACGGCTCGATGGCCGACTGCTGGTGGGGTCGACGATGGAAGATGTTGGTTTTCTTAAACAAAACACGGCAACCGCGACGGCGGAGCTATTAAGTTTCGCCGCTTCGCTGTTGCCCTCGACCGCCGAGTTGCCGATCGAAACGAGTTGGTCGGGTCTGCGTCCCGCCACCGCCGACGGACTTCCACTGATGGGGCGTCTACCTCAACTGAAAAACGGTTGGATCGCGGCAGGACATTTTCGAGCCGGCCTCCAGCTTTCGCCGGCGACGGCGGTCGTGATGCGGGCACTGATGCTGGGAAAAACTCCTGAGGTAGATGTGGCTTGGCTGGGCTGTAGTCGTTAGGCGTTAGGGTCTTGGAAATAAATCAATAAAAGACGCAAAAGCAATGTATTGGCCACAGATTGAACACGGATCAAAAGAAAAAAATCGCGTGCCTGTATTTTTATTCTCTGTGTTCAATCCTGTTTCA
The DNA here is from genome assembly GCA_013151315.1 of Planctomycetota bacterium. Lineage (GTDB taxonomy): Bacteria > Planctomycetota > Planctomycetia > Pirellulales > Lacipirellulaceae > Bythopirellula. The sequence goes on from JAADIN010000061.1 coordinate 8,863, forward strand.
TCCGTGGCTATTGAAAACATTTCGCACCAAGCAAAAATTTTGACCGTCGGTTAAGGGCTCCTGTTCGTGCTTAGAAAACAGTACGATAGGGCAGGGGGGCTCCGGAAAAATTGTCCATTCGCCGGCTCCTTATTATCCGTGGTAATAGAGAAAACCGAAAATGCTTCATTATGCCGTCGGGTCGGCGACGACCGAACTTTCTGATGATCAACTTCGCGAAGCGCTCTCCGGAGTGTTCGACGCCCTCGGGCCGCGCGAGCGGGTGATTGCCGTGCCGCCTGATTTCACTCGCTTCCATAGCCGTGCGGGGCAGCTTACTTGCATGGCGTACGACTATTACGGTGAGCATCTGGTCGACGTGCTGCCTGCGCTGGGGACGCATTTTGAGATGCCTCGCGAGCAACTCGAAAAAATGTTTCCCAGTGTACCTAACGAGTTGTTTCGCTATCACAATTGGCGGACCGATGTCGAGACGATCGGCGAGGTGCCAGCCGAATTTGTGACCGAGGTGACCGAGGGGATTTATCGCAAGCCCTGGCCTGCGCAGATGAATCGGCTCATTTGGAAGGGCGGACACGATTTGGTGCTCTCGATTGGTCAGGTCGTGCCGCACGAAGTGATGGGCATGGCCAATTACAACAAAAATCTGCTCGTTGGGACCGGCGGCGTACGCGGCATCAACGAAAGCCATTACATTGGTGCGGTCTACGGCATGGAACGCATCATGGGCCGCGCGGATACGCCGCCACGGAAAATTCTGAATTATGCCCAAGACAATTTTTGCGGGCACCTGCCGCTGCTGTATGTGCTGACGGTAATCGGCCAAAACGAGGCGGGCGAACTGGTCGTGCGGGGTCTTTTCATTGGCGATGATGTCGAATGTTTTGAAGAGGCGAGCCGGTTGTCGCTGGAAGTGAATTTCGAGATGGTGCCCGAGCCGCTCAAGAAAGTCGTCGTCTATCTCGATCCCGAGGAGTTTCACAGCACTTGGCTTGGCAACAAGGCGATTTATCGGACGCGAATGGCGATTGCCGACGGCGGAGAACTGATTGTGCTGGGCCCGGCCGTACGCACCTTTGGCGAAGACCCCGAAATCGATCGGCTGATTCGCAAGTACGGCTATCGCACGAGCCCCGAAATTCTTGAGTTTGTCGAGCAGAATGACGATCTGAGCGAGAACCTTTCGGCGGCGGCCCATCTTTGCCACGGTTCTTCCGAGGGGCGGTTTAAGGTGACTTATTGCCCGGGAAAACTTACGCGCGAGGAGATTGAAGGCGTTGGCTACGCTTATGGCGATCTGCAAAAAATGTCGAAACGCTACGACTTCGATACGTTGGCCGACGGGCTCCAGACGGTCGACGGGGAAGAGATCTTTTTTGTTCGCAACCCGGCTTTGGGTCTTTGGGCGCATCGTTCGCGAATGACAGGATGAAAATGAAGGGCAAATCGCCGGGCAATTGACGCGAGACCAGCTTAACGAAGATGCGGTTATACAATTGGCTACCGGGCATCGCTCCGCCCGCAGGGTGGGGCGATATGACTGCCGGCAGGGTTGTTTTAGCTCCATTTGCCCTTCCAGGCACCTAGGAGTAGAATTCCCCTCTGAAGGGCCCCTGACCCTCCCCTCCCTATCTAAAGCCCGCCTCTCGAAAGGATTTTCATGTCATTTCACTCTCTTGCTGCGCTGATCGGATTTGGCGGCGCGATGGTCCTCCTTTTTCCTGCGCCGGTCGAGGCGCAGATAGTTCGTCGCTTTCATGGCGGGGGAGTCCAAGTGCGGGCGCCTTTTGTGCGAGTGAATGTCGGTCCGTATGGGGGAACGTCGGTTCGAGCTCCTTTTGTTGCGATCGATCCGGGCTCAGTGCGAGTCGGATTGCGTCGACGGTTTGCGCCCATTCCACAGCAAGTCGCTCCCGTAGTTGCGGTTCCTCACTCCCGCGATCTGCCAGATCGTGGCGATTCAGATCGCGACTATTCCGATCGCGGTGATTCCGATCGCGACTATGTTCCTTTTCCCACAGCCGAAGAATTGGCTGCTATGGATAATGCGACGTTGTTTACTGCGATTAACGATTTAGGGTACAGCCTCGAGGTACGGCTCTCTCGACTCAAGACGGGAGCCGGGTGGCAACGTTATTTGCGTATTCCTGTGAGTGCTCTGACTGCCCCGGCCGAGAACTTCGACAAGTTTGCACAAACCCTTGCCCGCTATGATTCGGTGGCAGACAATCCCGAGTTTGCCAAGATCGCAGGGCTTCCCAGTTTCATTGCCACCAAAGCGGCTCTGCGACAGGCGGTCACTCGCTTGGCGGAGACGCGAACGGTAGAGCCGTCGGATGAGAATCCCACGGGCCCCACGTTTCCCTCTTCCGTTCCTTCCTCGACTCCCTCCTCGACGACTGAGGAAATTTTGCCTACGCCTGCACTGCCCGTCGAGCCGGAGGCAACTCGGGGAGAGCATTCCATTCTCAAACGTGCGTCGCGCAACTGATTGCAACGGTACAATTAAAACATGCTCCCGCGGAGATCATTTTTATGACTCAACCGGTGGTCAATAAAACGTTGGTAATTTTTGCGGTGTTTGTTCTAGTTGGAGGGGCCTTTCTCGTGTCGAACTCTTCTCTTTCGAGTGCTCAGCCGGAACCAAAATCGGCCAAGCTTGAGCAGGCGACCTTGGGTAGCGGCTGTTTTTGGTGTACCGAGGCGGTCTTCGACGAACTCCGCGGCGTGCATTCTGCCGTTTCTGGTTACAGCGGAGGGAAAAAAGAAAATCCGACCTACCAAGAAATTAGCACTGGTTTTACCGGGCACGCCGAAGTGATCCAGATGGAGTTCGACCCCCAACAGATTTCGTTCTCCGAGCTCCTCGAAGTTTTCTGGCAGACGCACGACCCGACGACGCTCAATCGCCAGGGTGCCGACTCCGGAACCCAATATCGCTCCGTAGTTTTTTACCACACCGACGAGCAAAGAGAGCGGGCCGAGCAGTACAAAGAAAAACTCGACCAGTCGGGTGCGTTCTCCAATCCCATTGTCACCGAGGTCAGCCCCTTTACCAAATTTTACGCCGCCGAAGATTATCATCAGCAGTATTTCGAACGCAATGGCGCGCAGCCTTACTGTCGAGCGGTGATTCAACCCAAGCTCGACAAGTTCCGTAAAGCGTTTGCCGACAAGCTTGGCGAAACCGCTTCAACGGCCGGAAATCTCAGCGCTGCTACCGACTGGAGCAAAGTCGACTGGAAAGCGAAACTGACCCCCGAGCAATACCATGTCGCTCGCGAAGAAGGGACCGAGCCGCCTTTTGAAAACGCATATTGGGACAACAAAAAGACGGGGGTCTACCACTGTGTCTGCTGCGGACTGCCGCTGTTCGACTCGTCGGCAAAATACAAATCGGGTACCGGCTGGCCCAGCTTTTTTCAGCCTGCCGACAAGAAAAACGTCGCCGAAATCGAAGACCGCAAGCTATTATCCGTACGCACCGAGATTCGCTGCAGCCGTTGCGAAGCCCATTTGGGGCATCTGTTTACCGATGGGCCACAGCCCACGGGCCTGCGATACTGCATGAACTCCGCAGCGATGAACTTTGTCGACAGCGCCGCAGAAGAAAAAAGCAAATAAAGGGTTGAGCAAATTAAGCGGTGACAGAACTCTCGCCTACTTCCGTCCAAAGCAGACAAGGCACATGTCGTCGCTTTGGGGAAAGTCGCCTGCGAATTGACGCACGTCGTCAAGTACGTGTTGCCCCAAATCGTCGAAGCCCACTTCGCGGTGTCCGACGACTTCGATCAAACGCTCGAGGCCGTAGAGCTCTCGGTCTGGGTTCATCGCTTCGCTAAATCCGTCGGTGAAGATCGTCACAAAATCTCCAGGCTCAAGTTGGCGCGTGTAGGCTTCGTATTGGTAGTCGTCGATAACACCGATCGGAAAGCCCGCCTCTTCGCCGCCAATTTCGAGGACTTCGCCTGCCGCATTGCGAAGCAGGGGCGGCATGTGGCCCGCGTTGACCAGCGTGAGCGTGTGCGTGCTGGGGTCGACCACCGCAACGACGATGGTCACAAATCGATCGTCCCAATCGTGGCGAGAGAAGGCGGCATTGATTTCGCCCAACGCTTTGGCCGCGTCCGGTTCGCGTGCCAGCCAAAAACGTACGTCGCTGGAGAGCTTGGCCATCAAAATCGCCGCCGAGACGCCCTTGCCGGCAACATCGCCCACGACCACCGCAAATCGACCCTCCGAGAGCAGGACGTAATCATAGTAGTCGCCCCCGACTCGGAGCGCCGCTTCGTAGAATTCAAAAAAATGGTAGTCCGGCAGATCGGGCGAACTTGCCGGCAACAAAGCGTGCTGCATCTGGCTGGCGACTTCAAGATCGCGCTGGAGAGCCCGTTGCTTGATGGCCTCTTCATGCAAGTTGGCGTTGTCGATTGCGATCGAAGCCTGACTGGCAACACCGGCCAGCATATGAAGATCGAGATCCGTAAAGCGGCTCAAGTGATCGCGGGTATCGATCTGAAGCACGCCGATCGCTTCTCCTTCGCTAGATATCAACGGAGCGCAAATCAGCGATCGGATCTGAAAATCGGTTATGCTTTCGGCCATATTGAACCGTTCGTCTGAACTGGCATCGGCCGAGAGGATAGCTTTCTTGCCTGTCATCGCCTGTTCGGCGATCGTCCGGCTCATCCGCATGTTGGCTTCGTCGTCCGGTCTTCTTGCTTTGGAAGCAACGGGCACCAAGGGCGCATCGGGGCGCGGACGCATCACGATAAAACCCCGATCGGCCTGCACAAAAATTTTGAATAGACTATCGAGTAACTTCGGAAGAATCTCTTGCAGCGAAAGCGTATTTCTCAAATTGTTGGAAATCTCGACCATCGCCTCGATCTGAGCTTCCGGCTTGGCCGATAGTTTCCAAGAAATCGTGCCAGCATTGCCGACATCGATCGTGGCCATCACCGTCGACGAGCTTTCGCCAGAATCCCAATGTTCGTCTCGAGGTCCCAACAGAGATGCTGCTGCGATGCCAACGCCCTCCCGGCTGGCAGCTTCATCAGCATTGCGGTCCCGCGGATCAAAAAAGGCGAAGAGCACATCGCAAATCAACATACGATCGCCATCGCGGATCGGTGCACGCTCGGCCACGCGCTGGTCGTTGATATACGTACCGTTGCGGCTGCCTAGGTCTTTGACAAAAAATTGACTTGGCCCCCCCTTTGGAGACTCGTCTGTCAGAATGACATGCCGACGGCTCACTGCCGCGACGTCTATCACGACATCACATTCGGGGCTTCGCCCCACGACCCACCTATCGCCTTCCAGATCAAACTCGCGCCCCGGTTCGCTGCCTCGCAGGATTTTTAAGTGAGCCATGAGTCGTTGGTCTGACGAAGTTTATTAAGAGCCTATCCCAGAACCCTCATGGAGGAGTCCAGCGGCCGGGAAAGGTTAAACCATCAAGCGGTTTAGGGACGTGCAGTAAATCTTCGCAATCGACAGCAAAAAAGGCTGACGAAATGGAGGAACCGGAGTTGCCGGAGACCCCAATTCTAGCGCCCCGGTGGTGGGACAGTCAACTATTGATCCCTGCGTTTCAAGAGAACTGCAAAGTCGAAAAACAGACAATACCTGCCCTAAACATTAAAAAGGAACCACAACCCACTGAAATCTAAGCCGTTTTTCGGCTTCGCTTAAACGCTACTGCAGGTTGTCAGGGTGCGCTCTTCAGTGCTTTCTCTAGTTTCGCCAAATCCTGCTCGTTGTTGTAGGCGTGGGCGCTGATTCGCAGCCGACCCTCGCGGCAGTTGAGCGCGACTCCCTGCTCGAGGCAATGCCGACGAACCTGTGTTGGGTCGTGGCCTAGCAATTCGAACGACACGATGCCCGAGCGCTCCGTTCCCGAGCGAGGAGAACAGATTCTCGCTCCCAACTTTTGCAATTGCTCGCAGGCTTCGTCGGTCATGTCGAGTATCGCTGCCGCTACGTTTTCTACGCCCAAAGAAAGTAGCAGCCGAAGGCTTGCTCCCAGTGCCAAAAAACCTGCCATGTTGTGTGAGCCGCCTTCGTAGCGAGCCGCAGTCGCCTTGAGGTCCAGTTCAATCCGACTAAAATCCTGAGCATGGACCACGCTCTGCCAGCCGACGCCAATCGGTTTGAGTTTCGACAAACAATTGCGGCTGACATACGCGATGCCGGCTCCCTCGGGTCCCAACAACCACTTGTGGCCATCGGCTGCCAGGCAATCGATTCCTAGGCTCCCAACATCAAGCGGAAACACGCCCAGGCCTTGAATCGCGTCGACGAGAAACAGCGACGCATGACGATCGGCGATTTCCGCGATCGCAGCCAAATCGCGACGGCAGCCCGTGCCGTAGCCAACCCAACTGACGCTGACAACTCGCGTCCGCGCATCGCAATGCGCGGCGAGCTGGTCGAGATCGACTCGGCCGTCGGTTGTCGGCACCCGGCGCGTCTCCACGCCACGGCTCTTCAGGTGGAGCCAAGGATAAACGTTTGCGGGGAATTCATCGTCTAGCGTGACGACGTTGTCGCCTGGCTGCCAATCGAGTCCCTCGGCCACTAGGTTGATGCCCGCAGTCGTATTCGGCACGAGCGCGATTTCATCGGGATCGGCACCGACGAGCTCGGCGGCGACGCTGCGTGTGTCGCTGAGTTGGCGAGCCCAGTCGAGCCACTTGGTATCGCCATGCTCGGATGCTTCGGCGAGCCAGTTGTGCAAGACCTCTGCCGCGGGGCCGGAAATCGGGGCTACGGCGGCGTGGTCGAAGTACGCCCAGTTTTTGGTGATGGGCATTGCCTTGCGAAACCGCAAGCGGGTGGATTCTATGGACATGGAGGCAAACGCCGTTGGAAGAAAGGGGCGGTTCGTTGCATAATAACGTAAATCTGATCGAGAATCCTTACCCACAAAAAAATTCATGCCATTCCAACAATGCTGCCTTCTCAGCCTCCTGCTAACGTCGGTCGCGTACTCCGCCGACAACTATGCCGAGCTGCGTCAACAAATGGTCGCCCAAGAAGTCGAAGCCGCCGGGATCACTCATCCGCAAGTGCTGAAGTCAATGCGTTCGACTCCCCGTCACGAGTTTGTGCCGACCGGATTTCGCCATCAGGCCTACTTCGACGCGGCCCTGCCGATTGGCAACCAGCAGACCATTTCGCCCCCCTTCGTCGTCGCCTACATGACCCAAGAACTCGACCCGCAGCCGGACGATCGGGTGCTGGAGATCGGCACCGGCAGCGGCTATCAGGCGGCCATACTCAGCCCCTTGGTCCGCGAGGTTTACACGATCGAAATTGTCGAGCGGCTTGGCCATCGCGCAAAGCGCACTCTCAAACGGTTAGAATACAAAAATGTCCATGTGCGCATTGGCGATGGCTATCAAGGTTGGCCCAAGGAAGCGCCATTTGACAAAATTATCGTTACCTGTTCCCCAGAAAAAATCCCTCAACCGCTGGTCGACCAACTTCGAGAAGGCGGGCAAATGATTGTGCCCGTCGGCGAGCGCTATCAACAGAATCTCCACCGGATGACGAAACGCAATGGCAAACTCGAACAAGAAACGCTTCGGGCAACCTTGTTTGTCCCCATGACCGGAGCTGCCGAAGAAGCTCGGCAGGTGCTACCCGATCCGGCGAAACCGCAAATCGTAAACGGCGGTTTTGAGGAAGTGATTGCCGATGGCGATCAGCCCGCGAGCTGGCATTACCTACGGCAGGCGCGCGTGGTGAGCAATGAATCCTCGGCCCCGTCGGGCAAAAAATTTATTTCATTCGTCAACACCGTCCCGAGCAAAGCGAGTCGGGCCCTGCAAGGTCTTGCGATCGATGGCCGTGTCATGAGCCACCTGCAACTCTCGGCCTATGTGCGAGGCCGTGATCTACGCTCTGGCCTGACGCCCAAGCAACGGGCATCGGTCATCATCACCTTCTACGATCGCCGTCGCGCGGTCATCGACAGCGAGCGGCTAGCCAACTGGAAAGGCACCTTCGACTGGCGGCACGAAACCAAAAATCTGCGTGTCCCGCTGGCCACCCGCGAAGCGATCCTGCGTCTGGGCCTTCTGGGCGGCACAGGCCAATTGGACCTCGACGACGTATCCCTCGCGGCGGTCGCCACGGAGTGACCCTCTACCAGACATAAATAGCCGCGATCTGACAGATCGCCGGAGCCCTCTTATGCACCGCGTCCCCCCCAATCCGCAAAATGGAGTAATTTTGCCCATCTTACTTGATTTACGATAGCATGCTGGTATTCTGGCAGACTGTTTGCGGAATCTTCTCCGCCTGGGTTCAGTGGTCAAAACGGGAGACATCATGATGAGAATTCTTGGCACAAACAAGTTTTGCCAGCTAGCCCTCGTGGCAGTGGCAGCAGTGGCCATGGTTGGTAGCGACGCTATGGCTTGGTCCCACGGCAGTTGGGGATCTTCAGGCAGCTACGGAAGTTACGGGTCTGGGGGCAGCTATGGGTCTGGAGGCAGCTATGGATCTGGAGGCAGTTACGGCGGCGGGCTACTCTCGCGAGTGCGAGCCAACCGGGTCGCTCGACGCGCTGCTCGATCTAGTCATGGATCCTACGGTTCCCATGGCAGTTCAGGAAGTTATGGAAGCTACGGGGGTTCTGTCAGCTCTAGCAGTTACGGAAGCTATGGCTCTGGCAGCCATGGTAGTTACGGTGGCGTGAGCTACAGCGCATCCGTCGAAACGCCTGTTTCCTACGCTGGGGCGAGCAAAACCAGCGCCTCGATCGCCGTCACCCTTCCGGTCGATGCCATGGTATTTGTCAACGATCGAGAGACCACCAGTATCGGCAGTTCGCGAAACTATGTTTCTAATGGCCTAGAAGCTGGCAAGACCTATGCCTACAAGCTCCGCGTCGAGTTCGAGCAAGATGGCGAGAAGATCGTCGAGCACAAGACGCTCAAGCTTCGTGCTGGCGACAACCTCAATGTGAGCTTCGGCAGTGAAGACTCGTCGCAGTTGGCCACCGAGGAACCGGTCGATACCGAGTTGAAGGTCGAAGTGCCCGCAGACGCCCAAATTTTCCTTTCAGGCGTGGCAACCAAGCAGCAGGGCACCTTGCGTAGCTTCATTACCAAGCGTCTCGTTTCAGGCCAAACTTGGGATGGCTATACGGTTCGTGTCGAACTCGAGCGGGACGGACAAAAGCTGGTTCAGGAGCGGACTCTCACTATGGTGGGGGGGCAGACTTACGAGCTAGCGTTCGATTTCGACGCTCAGGACGATATCAAGATCGCTCAGTTGATTAGATAGTCAGCGAATTGAACCATCTGCTAAGATCATTTCCCTCGCATCGGTGTTGACCGGTGCGGGGGTTTTTTATTTGATCAGAGCCATGGGGTTCGGGCCCTGCGGGCTTTCCAGGAGTTTTGTCGATGGCGAAGAAAAATCAGGATCAAGCAGACGCGGCACCGGCGAGGCCCAAAAAGCCTGCTCCGCGAGCGGCCCCCGGTTTGCCTTGGCATCCGGCGTGGCGATGGCTCGTCAGCCTGTTGTTGGTTCTGCATCTGGCCGCAATTTCCGTAGCTCCCTGGAATCTTTCGACCGATCCTGCCTTGCCGCCCGGCTATGTGGCGCCTACCGGCTCCCAACCGCTGCCACCGCGAGACAGCACCGTCTGGCAGCAGCCCGTAGTACCTCGAGGGCTTCACCGTTTCTTCAATGACTACCTTAATTTGGCCTACCTCAACCACGGCTATCAATTCTTCGCGCCCGATCCTGCGGGCAGCAATCTTATTCGCTATCAAGTTTGGGATTCCGGAGGTGCCGAAATTTCTGCCGGCGAATTTCCCAATCTCGACCAGCAATGGCCCCGCTTGCTGTATCACCGTCACATGATGCTCGCCGCCCAGACAGGCGACATGGGCGAACAGTCGGGGCGCCTCTACGCTAGGCATCTCATTCGTCTACACGGCGGCCAAACTGGCCGCGTGGAGTGGATCCTTCATAAGCTTCTCTCGCCTCAGCAAGTGCTTGACGAGACGCCGCTGGACGCCGAATCCACCTACGTTGTTCTCGCTGAAATTCGCGAAACTGCCGACACCACTCTGAATCCTCCTTCTGAAGAGACACCCGTAGCCATCCCGGGAGCAGGCCGATAATGGGCATTTTCGCTGATAGTCGCAGCTACATTGCCGAGACCTGGCAGGCATGGAATCGCTTTTGGTTCACGCCGACCGATCCGGCTACGCTCTGCTTTATCCGCATCCTGGCAGGCGCGATGCTGCTCTATACCCATCTTGTCTGGTCGCTCGACTTGCAAGCGTTTGTGGGGCAGGACGGTTGGCTGCCGGTCGAATTTCTACGCAATCTCCAAGGCCACCAATGGTCGGTTTGGAGCGTCTTTTTCTGGATCGAACCGCCTTGGCTGCTGTGGAGTGTCCATATCTTTGCGCTCTGCGTATTTTCCTGCTTGATGCTGGGCCTGTTTACCCGCACGACGGCCGTGCTCGCTTTCCTGCTTGCCGTGTCGTATGCCCATCGTGTGAGCCCCGGGGCGTTTTTTGGCCTGGATAAAATCAATTGCATGTTGGCGTTGTATCTCATGCTCGGCCCTTGCGGAGCCCGCTACTCGCTCGACCGCATCCGACGATTGCGGCGCGGCAATGCGAGTCCGGCGATGCCAAGCACCTCGGCAAACATCGCCATCCGGTTGATCCAACTGCACCTCTGCGTGATCTACCTCTTCTCGGGACTCGCCAAATTGCTAGGCGAAAACTGGCAGGCCGGGTC
>JAADIN010000249.1 GCA_013151315.1 Planctomycetota bacterium
TATGTCGAGCGAATTGAGCAACGGCTCGATCCGAACCGCCAGCCTCAAAGTGGGCTCGATGTTCAGACGCTGTGGCCTCAGCAAGGAAGTTCGCCGCAATGGCCTGCGGGGCAAACGCAGGAACCGGTTCGCTCCGGCGATCTGTCAGATCGCGGCTATCAGTCGCCGGATCGCGGCTATGATGATCAGGCCGATCGCGGCTACGATCAGTCCGATCGCAGCTATCCGTCAGATCGTGGCTACAAGTAAGGGCGGGACGCCGAAACCCTGTTTTCCCGCATAAAAACGCCTCGAAAACGAACATAACAATGATTATCGGACGTTGCTGAATGCGGGAATCGGGTTGCGGAGTTCGGAATAAAGTTCATTCCCCTGCTTCCGTCGGCTCGTTGAACTGGCCAATGGCGCGGAACTTTTCGTAGCGCTGTTTCGTAGCGCTGAGAGAGCAATTCGTCGGTGGGCAATTTGAGCAGCTCGCGGAGCGTTTTGATGAGATACATCTTCAGCCGGCCCGCCATCTGACGGTGATCGCGATGGGCGCCGCCAAGTGGCTCTTCGATCACGTCGTCGATCGTTCCCATCTGCTTCAGTTGGCGTGAAGTGATCCGAAGCGCTTGGGCCGCCTGTTCGGCATAATCGTGACTCTTCCACAATATCCCAGCGCAACCTTCGGGGCTGATGACCGAGTAGTAAGCGTGCTCGAGAACCGCGACGCGGTCGCCGAGGCCGATTCCTAACGCACCTCCCGAGCCGCCTTCGCCAATCACGACACAAATGATTGGTGTTTTTAGACGCGACATCGCGAGCATGCTTTCGGCGATTACCTGGGCTTGGCCTCGTTCTTCGGCACCGATGCCCGGGTAGGCTCCGGGCGTATCGATAATCGCGATGATGGGCAGCCCATATTTGGCGGCCAATCGCATCTTCCGGAGCGATTTACGATATCCTTCGGGATGAGCACAGCCGAAGTAGCATTCGTTGCGCTCTTTGAGTGTTTTTCCTTTTTGATGACCGACGACGAGAACCTTGTGTTCGCCGAGCTTTGCAAAGCCTGTTCGGAGCGCGCGGTCGTCGCCAAAGAAACGATCGCCATGCAGCTCGACGAATTCGTCGAATACGAGATCGAGATAATCCGTGAACATCGGTCGATCGGGATGCCTAGCCACGCGGACGGTTTCCCAAGCGTCGAGATTGTTGTAGATCGATTTGGTGGTTTCGGTGAGCTGTTTGCGTAGGCCACGAATGCGGTCGCGCTGCTCGGGCGTCTTGCGATCATTAGCCTCGAGGTCCTCGATCTGCTGGTTGATCTCGAAGATGGGCTGTTCGAAAGGGAGGCGGAAAGTAGGCATGGAGAAATGAGGGATTTAGGTGATGCTTCAGCCAAGTGAAGTTGAAATAGCCACAAAAAACACAAAAAGGTTTCTTTAGCCACGGATTGAACACGGAGGAAACACGGATAAGAAAAGGAGTTTGCTTTTGCTACGTTATCCAAAATCTGTGTTCAATCCGTGTTTCATCCGTGGCTATTTAAAATTTGAAAGTACGTAATTTCGATTTATGCCGTTAGTTTTCTTCTTCGGAGGCGGCTTTTTTTTCTGCTTCTTGCTCTGGGGTGAGCGGCGGTTTCGGTTTGATGTGAAAACACCTGCCTGCTTTTAGTTCACGATAGAATTCTAACAGCGATTCGGGCCGGTCGGCTGGGTCTTTGGCCAACATGCGATGCACGAGTTTGCCGAAGTCGGGCTGGATGTTTTTCTGCAATACACTAATTTCATGCGGTCGAGCTTTTAAGTGTTTGTTCAGAAGCTCTGCAGAACTGCTCGCCGTGAACGGAAGTTTTCCTGTCATCAATTCGTAGACCATGCAGCCAAAACTATAGATGTCTGCTCGGGCGTCGACTTCTTTGCCACGAATCTGCTCGGGCGACATGTAGCTGTAAGTGCCCTGCACGGGTGCTTTTCCGCCGAACATTTTGGAGAGGCCTTTGGGGATCTTTCTTGCGATGGTGAAGTCGATCAGGCGGACTTCATTTTCCTCGTTCACTAAAAAATTATCAGGTTTGATGTCGCGGTGGGTCCAGCCCTCTTTGTGCATGTGCTGGATCGACAAGGCCGCCTCGCACAGGATTTTTTCGAGTCGGAAATGGAGACGTTCGGCTCCCTCGTTGATTTGCTGCTTGAGATTGGGGGTCTTGAAAAGCTCCATGGTGAGGTAGGTGCCGTCTTTTCCGGTGCCGAAATCGAGGGTTTCGATAATCGAACGGTGAACCAACGATTTGCCGACCGTATATTCATGCTTCAAATCATTCGACGCCTGTTTGGTGAATTTCTTGCCCGGCGGCAACCATTTCATTGCGAAGGATTCGTTTTTATCGAGCGGCCGGACCGCCCAGATTTCAAACGTCGCCCCGGCACGAATGAGATGAAACATTCGATAAGGTCCGACAAACTCTTTTCTTGCTGCCATATTTTTGCCAATTCTGGTTCCCAATCCAACCCGCGGCCTGTTGGCGACCGTGAGATAAGTTTAATCGCCCAATAGCGGTTGGGAAAGATGGAATACCCGCATGGGGGAAATACAAGCACGAAGCGCAAGCGAGTGGGCCGGTTACGTTAAAACCCACTCGCTTGCGCTTCGTGCTTGTATTCAGGATACTCGACCCGCAGCAGCAAAAGCCCTTGGGGCGGTGCGGTTTGGCCTGCGGCGCGGCGGTCGATGGCGGCGAGGACTTCGGCTGGCCACGATTCGGGCTTTCGGCCTACGCCGACCGCAACCAGGGTGCCGGCGATGGCTCGGACCATATTGTAGAGAAATCCGTCGCCGTAGACTTCGATCTCCACTCGTGATGCCCCCCTGCCCTCGCCTCGCCCGACTTCGATGGCGAAAATGGTACGGACGGTTGATTCGCGCGGCGAGCCGGCCGACTGGAAACTGGCAAAGTCGTGCTTGCCGACCAACGTCTGCCCGGCACGGTGCATGGCAGCCACGTCCAACGGCTGAGGCAGGTGCCAGACGTATTGGCGATCCAGCAGCGGACGACGGCGATCGTTGTGGATCTGATAGCGATAGTGTTTTCCTAGCGAGTCGTGCGTCGCATGAAAATCGCTAGGCGCTTTTTCCACGGCCATGACGACCACGTCGTCGGGCAACTTCGCATTGAGCCCGCCGAGTAATTTGGGAGCCGCCATTGGGCTCGCGGTTTTTACGCCCACGACCTGTCCCAAAGCGTGAACGCCCGCATCGGTGCGGCTGGCGGCCGTGACGCGCATCTGTTCGCCCGTGATTTCTTGCCAAGCTTGCTCGACGACGCTCTGTACGGTGCGCTGCGTCGGCTGCGTTTGCCAACCGCTGAAGTTGGTGCCGTCGTAGGCGATCGTGAGTCGGTAGGTTGGCATGAAACGTGGAAAACCGAGGTGGCCGTCGGCGCTAACGAAAATCCGCAATCCGAATTCCCTAGATCGCAACAGTGGATTTTACGAGCAGTTCGGCGATTTGCACGGCGTTGGTTGCCGCTCCCTTGCGGAGGTTGTCGCTGACGCACCAGAACGCGAGGCCGTTTTCGCAGGAAATATCTTCTCGGATCCGGCCAATAAATACCGCATCGTCGTCGGTGCAAGTGGATGGCATCGGGTACTTGCCCTGCTGCAAGTCGTCGACCACGGTGATTCCCGGTGTGGCAGCGAAGAGCTCTTTGGCCTGGTCGGCAGTGATTTTCTTTTCGGTTTCGACCAACATGCTTTCGCTATGGCAATTTTCGACCGGGACTCGGACGCAGGTGGGGCAAACCTTGATGTTGTCGTCGCCGAAGATTTTTTGGGTCTCGTAGACCATCTTCATTTCTTCGCTCGTGTAACCCTGCTCTTTATGCGAGCCAATCTGTGGGATCAAATTGAATCGGGTGGGCGAACGCTTGGTACTCGTAATCCTTCTTTTCGAGAAAGGCTTGGCTGCCGTCGAGCAGATCGGCTTGGCCTTGCACTCCTGCCCCGCTGGTCGCTTGGTAGGTGCTGACAATCACGCGACGAATCGTGCCCGCGTCGTGCAGCGGCTTCATCGCGAGCACCATCTGGGTGGTCGAGCAGTTGGGGCTAGAAATAATTCCCTGATGGCTGAGTGCTGCCTCGGGATTGATCTCCGGCACCACGAGCGGGACCTTGGGATCCATTCGCCAGTAGCCACTTTCGTCGACAACGACGCAGTTGCGCTCGGTCGCCCAGGGGCAGAACTCCGCAGCGACGTCGTCGGGCGTGCTGCCGATGGCGAGATCAATATCGTCGAAGGCCTCGGGGCAAAGGAGTTTGACTTCGTGGTCTTCGCCTTTGAACGTGATCGTTGTGCCGGCAGAACGTTTGGAGGCGAGGAACGTGATTTTTTCGTACGGAAAATCGCGTTCTTCTAGTAATTGGCGGATCAAACGACCTACAGCGCCGGTGGCACCAACGATGGCAAACGACTTGAACACGGGGGAAAACTCCTGGGCTGGGGGGCAGTGAGCCGTGGCGTTGTTTCTAATATCCGTCGGAGGCGGGCCCACGGATTACACAGACAGCCCAACATTCTAAATGGTTCGGGGGTGGTTCACAACTTGCCCCCCTGCCCTCCCTTTTTCTCACTCCGGCGATCTGTCAGATCGCGGCTATTGCCTGTTAGGTCGCTGCGGCTATTTGAGCCTGTTTGCGATGCGGCCGGCGAGTGGGTCGACCCAGCGACGGATGGTGGCTGGCTGGAGGAACGAGGCGTTGGCAATAAGCATCGCCAAGCCAAAAGTGATCATGCCCATGAAGAGGGCGATGCCGCTGTGAATCGCCACGGCCGCCCAGAGGACGAGCGGTCGGGAAAATCGATTCCATACCAGACAGCAATAAAATAGCTCCCAAAATACGGTGAAATGGGTCGCCAAAGCAACCAGCACGGGCCAGCCTGCGAGCCAGGTCATGTCGATCGATTGGTATTCGAGATTGGCCAGCGACCACCAGACCGCCGACCCGGCCTGCCAGTTTTCGCCTAGCAATTTGGCGAGTCCCGAGAAGAGGTAGATCACGCAGAGGTGCAGTTGGATCAACCGGATGGCGA
>JAADIN010000243.1 GCA_013151315.1 Planctomycetota bacterium
CTGGTGGCACCGCCTGGAGTGGCGACGCTTTCGATGCGAATTTTTGGGCTTTTGCACTATGGAGCCGAAGATCGCGTCGCGGCCCTTTGCCTGGCGCTTGCTTTGTCGATCAGCCTACTCACGATCGTTGCCTGGAAATTTTTTGAACCACGACAAGCTGATCGGCTAGAATGAGCGGATGATTTTTCGAGAATTCGACTCCCGTTCAGCCAAGCCGCAGCGACTGTGGTTTTTGGCCCTGCGCCGGGCGGCCTGGATGCTTTTGCTGATGGCAGTAGGGGTCACGGCCGGTTGCGGAGGATGCGAAACGAAGCAATCGACCAAGCAGACGAGCAAAGAAGATATCAAGAAGGCCCTCGATAAGAAAGAAAAAAAACCGCCGCTGGAAATTGGCCCTTTGCTCTCGCAACTTGGACAAACCGAGCCTTTGGGCCAGGAAGATTCTAGTGAGGATCTCGAGAGGGGGCCCCGGCTGCTGGTCAAGCCGGGGCATTGGACGCCGACGGTTCAACGCATGAAGGCGAACTACGAAGATTTTGTTGGACGCACGACGGTCGGACTTTATGACGAGCCAAACCAACCTTCGGTGCTTCGGCATACGCGATACACCTACGAGGCGACGCGGCCTGTAGTTTTGGCCAAGGGGCGAGCCAAGCGGGTGACGGGCGAAATTTTTGTTCCTGAACACACGACCGGCAAGCGGATTCAGGCGACGTTGATCAATCGGGAAAGTGGCAGCCGGATTGGTAGTCGATCTCTGAGCCTACTGAAAATGCCTTCGTATCAATATTTTATTGTGGTCTTGGCCAAGGAGTCTTCGCAGTACAGTTTTCTGAAGGTGACCGATACGGTGCGAGCCCCTTGGGAAGAGGAGTTCGAGGAAGTTTCGTCGCCCTACTATCGGGTGGTGTTGGCCGACGGGACAAAATCGCTTCCGCTGTCGGCCAACGCGTTGGCTTGGACGAGCATTGCGTATCTGATTTGGGACGAGGTCGACCCGACGCGCATGTCGGCTGAGCAGCAAGAGGCGCTCGTCGATTGGCTCCACTGGGGAGGGCGAATGCTGGTCAACGGGCCCGATTCGCTCGACACGCTGCGAGGCAGCTTTTTGGAAGACTACTTGCCGGTCGATGCGGCCGGTTCTCGATCGATTGCGGCTTCAGATATTAATTCGTGGTCTCGCGTTTGGTCGGCCCGCAGCGAGGGCAAACCGACGGTTGTGCTCGAACCGACTCGCCCCTGGTCGGGTATCCGCTTAAAACCTCGCGAGGGGAGTCGAGAGCTCGTCGGCGGGGCGGGGCTTTTTTATGAAGGCGATGTGGGCAGGGGAAGCGTGGTCGTTTCGGCTTTTCAGTTGGCCGAGCGAGAGTTTATCAACTGGCCCGGCTACGACAGTTTTTTGAACGCGGCCCTTCTGCGCCGGCCGCACCGGCAATTTTCGGAGGGCGCTTACGGCGGGCCACGCGTCGCTTGGGCCGACTATGGGTCGCAGCGGCTCGACGCACATTTGGTGACCGGTCTTCGACTCTTCGCTCGTGATGCTGCTTCGACCGCGAATTGGCAACGCGTGGAGACTTCGGCTGCAAACCAATTTGGTGTACTCGACACGACAAGCACCGAAAAAGTCGATCGCCCCGGGGGCGTTGCCGCTTGGAGCGAACAGAGTCCGGTTTCGTTGGCATCGCGTGCTTCGCTGACCGAGGCGGCCGCCGTCCGCGTGCCGGGGGCCCGTTTTGTGTTGGCCTGTTTGGGAGTCTATTTGGTGGTGCTGGTGCCGCTGAATTGGATAGTTTTTCGTTCGCTCAATCGGGTCGAATGGGCATGGATCGCGGCTCCGGTGATTGCTCTGCTGGGAACTTGGACTTTGGTCCGCATGGTGCAGCTCGATATCGGGTTTGTGCGTTCGCAAACCGAAATCGCGTTGCTCGAATTGCAGGGCGATTACAAGCGGGGGCTGTTGACCCGATACACGGGCTTGTACTCTTCGCTTTCGACGACCTACGAAGTCGCTTACGAGGACCCCACGACCGTGGCCTTGCCCTTTCCGGCGGAAGACAAAAATCCTTTGAAGGTCGGCGACCGAAGCTCGGCCGTCGTGTTCGAAAAACAACAGGCGACCCGTTTACGTGGACTGACTGTTTCGTCTGCTTCGCGTAGAAATGTGCATAGCGAGCAGATGTTTTCTTTGGCGGGTTCGTTGCGGCTGGGCACTTCGTCGCGCAATAGCAAGCAAGTCGAAAACCTCTCGGGTTTTCATCTTCGCGATGTGGTCGTCGTGCAGCGCAGGCGGGTCGACGGCAAGCTGCAGACCATGGGGTCGTGGATCGGCGATTTGCGCAACGGCAGTTCGGCAGTACTTGGCCTGACGTTGCTCGATTTGGCCGATGGAAAAATTCCATTTTCTACGGAACGCAAACAGGCAGTCCGCAGTTCGTTTAGCAATCATCTGAAACTTGACTCGCTACTAAAACTGGCCTTCCAATTCCCGGGCGACAACGATCCTTTGCAGAAGCACCGAGAGACGTATCGTTTGGTAGCAGTCATCGATCAGGTCCTCCCAGGCAGCGAAGTTTCCCCTTCCGCTTCGCAAATCCAGGGGGCGACGGTCGTACTTGCCCATCTAAAGTACGCTCCCGCCGCCGAACCGCAGCCCGACACCAATAGCCGTAGCGATGTGATCAAAGAAAAGAAAGTAAATTGAAGTCGTTAGGAGTTAGTCGTAAGTCGTTAGTTTTGGACTTCCTAACTCCTAATGCCTAACTCCTAACCCCTGACTTCAAATGATCGAACTAAAAAACTTTGGCAAGCAGTACGGCGATTTTACGGCCGTCGCGAATTTGAATTTAAAAATCGAAGCCGGCGAAATGTTCGGTTTTATCGGGCCCAACGGCGCGGGGAAGAGCACTACGATTCGGTTTCTGGCGACGCTACTGAAGGCCTCCACCGGCGAGGGGACCGTCAATGGCCATAGCGTGACGCGCGATCCGATCGGTGTGCGCCGGAGCATCGGCTATATGCCCGACAATTTTGGCGTCTACGATGGCATGAAGGTTTGGGAGTTTTTGGACTTTTTTGCCGTCGCTTATCAGGTGCCCAGGGTCCGGCGCAAGGAGGTGCTCTCCGATGTGCTCGAACTGCTCGACTTGACGCACAAGCGCGACGATTTTGTGAACGGCCTATCACGCGGCATGAAGCAACGACTCTGCTTGGCGAAAACGCTGGTTCACGATCCACCCGTGCTGATTCTCGACGAACCGGCCAGCGGCCTCGATCCGCGCGCACGCCTCGAAGTCAAAGCCCTGTTGAAAGAACTACGCAACATGGGCAAAACGATTCTTATTTCGAGTCACATCCTTACCGAGCTAGCCGACTGTTGCACGTCGATCGGCATCATTGAACGCGGGCAGTTGCTGCTGCACGGTCCGATCGAAAAAGTGTATCGCAAGATTACCAGCAACCGGCACCTCGAAATCCGCTTCACGGGCAATCCGGAACAGGGCGTGAGCCTCATCCGCAGCGACCCGAACGT
>JAADIN010000167.1 GCA_013151315.1 Planctomycetota bacterium
CGGCAACCCCTGCAACGTAAATTCGGCATTCGGCTGATCGGCGTTTTCGACACGCAGGTGTTTTCCTCGCACTTCGAGCGGCTGGGTCGTGAGGTCGCCGACGGTCGACTCGCGAAACACGACCTCGCCGTGCGGGTCGCCATAGAGATCAAGGCTCGTGACTTCGGGCTGGCTATCGCGAACGGTCAGCAACATCTCCAGTCGGTCGCCCACGACCTCGTAAGCCCGGCCCCCGCGCTGGCCGCTCGCCAAGCGACCTGCCTGCGAACCCCTGCCGTCGGCTTGGCCGAGCACGAGATTGCTCGCCTGATAATCGATCTGCACTTCGAGATGGTTGACTTTGCCGGAAAGCTCAGTCGTTTTGATCGCCACCTCTCCGTGCGCCTCCATTCTTTCTGGAACCACGTCGCCCGGCAAAAGGTCGAGGTTCCCAGCATTGCGTTCGCGAAGATCGAGCGTCATCCTGTCGGCCCAAAGCCGACCCATACCGACCATGTCGAGTCGCGGCCGACCGTGCAGCGTGAGCACCGGTTTTCCGTTGACGCGGTCGAGTCGCAGCGATTCGGTCCAGCGAACTTCCAAAGGGTTCTGCGCCTGGCTGCCGGGAGCCATCGCGCGCAGCCAACCGTGCCCCGCGGCCAGCAGCGTACCAATTTTCTGCGACGAACCGGCGGGCGGCGTTTGATAACGCAGTTGGCGGGCACGAATTTCGCTCCCCTGGTAGGTAAGTACCACCTCGTTGCCTTGGTCCAGAGTAATACGTCGGGAATCGACTTCGATTCGCATACGCTGGCAACGGGCGGTCGCTTGTTGCGATTGCGAGTCGAGCACGACCGGCTCGGCGGCGGTGCCGAGTGCCTCGATCGAACCGGGCAGAAAACCGCCCAACTCCGACGCGGCCGCATCCTCGTCGCTACCCATATCCTTCGCAAAATAAAATTTCAACTGTTCGCTAAGCAACTGATCGACTTGACCCTGCGGGTACCTTTGCACCAGTTTTACTTTTTTAGAAAACGAAGCGACTTGATGGGCAAAATCGAACCGAAACGGCCCTTCGCTCGTGACGCGGACCGGCGGGCTAGCGGTCGGAGTACTCGCTGGTCTCTGTTCGCCAAAAGTTTGTGTTTCGCCGAAAATTTGCGTAGTGCCGGGCGAAAATTGAGCCTCCACCTCGTGCCTGATTTCTAAGGAATCGACCCCGCCAAGACTTGGTTGCGAATCGCGGGATTGGGCCCGTTCGATGGCAACCAAGCGAATTTCGAGTTCCCGCCCTCGTCCCCAATGGGGGCCAAGGCGCAGGTCGACTTTCGAGTCGGTGCGAATAAGATCTTCGTTCATGGTGACATCGCGCGTCGTGAGCAGCAGGTCGTCTTCAGGCCCCGGCTCGCGCATGTCGCTACGGACCGTGATATCGCCCATCAACTGGCCCCACTGAAGACGCCCAAAACCACTCAAGCCCGATTGGCGAACGCCTTCGTCCATTTGCAAAACCGCGCCGTGCGGTGCTTCAAGCACGATCGTATCGCGGGGTGGTGGCTGGCCTCGCTCGCGCTGGCGGGGGAAGAACAAGATGGCGCATTTTTTGACGCGCACTTGGCCCTGATCGTTCGGCTGATAATCGTCGAGCACAAACATGGCCCGGCCGGCCTCGAAAGTGATCGGTGGCTCGGCAAGCGTCCAATGGCCCGGAGGAAAATACGCCGCCAACAGCTCGCGATGTTTGTGGACCGCCTTACGGGCTTCGGTCGGCTCTTGCTCATTCGAAGCAACCGAGGCCGAGCCAGCCTGTGACGGATCGACCAGTGGCACCACAGTCAGCACATACGCTTGATAGACCACGGCCGTAATGGCGAAGGCAATCGCAGCATGAGTGAGGCGAGTTAGCATCGAGAATGTTTGATGTAGGATGTTTGATTGTTGATGTAGTTTGCGTTAGCGCCGTCGGCAACGACGGAAGGAACCGCGGATGAACGCATCTCCTCTTTTCTTTGCGGTTTTTGATAGGTTACGGTTTTTGACGAGTCGTTCGTCGGGGCCGACGGCGCTAACTTTGGTATTTCCTAATGGCAGCTTCCCAGCGGCCCGTGTTTTTCAGCAGTAGCTCGACCACTTCGCGGATCGCCCCATCGCCGCCTTTTAAGCTTGTCGTGTAATCGGCCGCCTGACACAGCTCTTCAGCCGCATCGGCCACCGCGATGCTCAATCCCACGTTTCCAAACACGGCCAAGTCGGGCAAATCGTCGCCCACATAGCAGACCTGCGCCGGTTCGATTTCGAGTTGCTCGCAAATGGCTTGCACGACTCCCAGCTTGTCGTCGACGCCTTGCCGCACAATTTCGATGTTCAGTTCGACCGCTCGGAGTTTGACGATCTGCGAACTCCGGCCAGTAACAATGCCCATCTGGCCGCCACTCTGCTGCCACAGACGAATGCCCTGTCCATCGCGAACATGAAACTGCTTGGATTCGGTGCCCTGGTTATCAAACCCGAGACGCCCGTCGGTCATCACGCCATCGACGTCGCTCAGCAGCAAACGAATCGGCTCACATTTTTCAGCTAGCTTCATGGTCATTTGAACGGGTAGATGCGCACCGGCTCGACCTCTTCGGGCGCGGGCTCTGGCAAAAGGCTCAACACATCGGTCACATCGATAATTCCTTGAGGGCAACCTGCGGCGTCGACCACCGGCAACTCGCTAATTTTTCGCTCCCCCAAAATTTCCATGGCCACGCTCATTTTCGCGCCGAGCTCGACCGTGGTGGGCAACTTCTTCATCACTTGACCGATCGGATGATCGAGGGCCCCGTCGTTGCGCGATTCAATCAGCCGAGCTAAATCGCTGTCGGTAAACAGCCCGGCAAGCCGTCCCTCGGCATCCACAAGAATAATCGCCCCCGTGCGCCGGCCCGGTTTGGTGCAGGCGACCAACACTTCGCGAATCGTTTCGTCGGCCCGCGCAACACGACATTCATGCAACCCTCGCATGTGCTCTTCGACATGGCTCAGCTTGAGTCCTAGCGAACCGCCCGGATGAAATTGCGCAAAATCTTCGGCCCGAAAACCTTTTTGTTGACTCACGACCAGCGCCAGCGCATCGCCAATCGCGAGCATGGCCGTCGTGCTCGTGCTGGGCGCGAGGCCCAAATGGCACGCCTCGTCGAGCGCGCCAAGTTCGATCGTCACGTCGGCCGCTTGGCCCAACGTGCTTTGGGCACTGGCGCTAATGGCAATCAGGGGTACGCCAAACCGCTTGAGTGCAGGCAAGAGCCCCACGATTTCTCCCGTCTCGCCACTTTGCGAAAGCACCAACACGACATCGTCTCGATGCACACGGCCTAAGTCGCCATGGATGGCCTCAGCCGGATGCAAAAAATGGGCCCGTGTACCGGTCGACGCAAACGTGGCGACCAGTTTTTGTCCAATGAGCCCCGCCTTGCCCATGCCCGTGACGAGGAGGTTTCCCTTTACCGTGCGAAGCAACTGGACCGCACGAGAAAA
>JAADIN010000219.1 GCA_013151315.1 Planctomycetota bacterium
GGCATCGATCCCGATAAACAATCGGCCCTGTACGCATAGCTAAAATCCGTTAACGTCGTCCGCCCGGACGAATAACTACCAAAACGCCACAAATACACCCATCATCATGACCACACAAATCAAACTACCCAACTTGGGCGAAAGCATCGACTCGGGCGACGTTCTCTCGATCTTCATCAGCGAAGGCGACACGATCCAAGTCGACCAGGATCTCATCGAAATTGAAACCGACAAGGCGACCATGCCTGTGCCGAGTCCCGGGGCAGGCAAAGTCGTCAAGATTTTGGTCAACGAGGGCGACACGATTGCCGTAGGAGCGGCAATCCTGGAGCTCGACTCGACAGCCGCAGCTTCAGCGGCCTCCGAACCCGTCGAAAAGCCAGCGCCACCCGCTGCCAAGGCCCAGGTTCCCCCAGTGCCACCCGCCCCCACGCCAGAACCGGTGGCCCAAACGGCACCTCCTGCAGCAGCGCCATCACTCGCGCCAATAAAGACCGCACCGCTGCCCCCCGTCGATGTCCCTGGCGATGGCTACTCGTCTGCCGCAGCAGGTCCTGCGGTGCGTCGTCTCGCGCGCGAATTGGGCGTCGAGCTGCGTCGTGTACGACCAAGCGGCGAAGGGGGTCGCGTGACGGAAGAAGATGTGCGATCCCATGTCCGCTTTGCCAACGAGCAATCCGACTCCGCCGCCATGCAAGGGGTGACTCCCCCCGGCTTGCCCGACTCCGATGGTCAAGGCGGGATACGTCGAGAAAAACTCTCACGACTTCGTCAAACCATCGCCCGCAACATGCTGGCCTCGTACTCCAACATTCCGCAGCTCACCAATTTCGACGATGTCGATACGACCGAGCTTGAGCGAATCCGCCAAGACAGCAAGGCCGACTACGCCGACAGCGGAATCAAGCTCACCGCGATGCCATTCCTGGTCAAAGCGGTTGCCTCGGCGCTGAAGCTGCATCCGGTCATCAACGCGTCGATCGATAGGCCAAGGAGACGATCTACAAAGAATACGTCAACATTGGCATCGCGGTCGACACCGAAAAAGGTCTCGTCGTGCCGGTCTTGCGCGATGTCGACCGAAAGAGCATTCCGCAAATCGCCCGCGAGCTTTCGGCAATCGCCGACTCGGCCCGCTCGGGCAGCTTTTCGATCGACGATCTTCGCGGCGGAACTTTTACAATCAGCAACCTCGGCGCGATCGGCGGCACGTACAGTACACCAATCATCAACCCGCCGGAAGTCGCTATTTTACTCGCCGGCCGAAGCCGCATCTTGCCCCAGTATGTCGACGGCCAACTCGAGCCCCGTCTCATGATGCCGCTCTCGATCACCTACGACCACCGCATCGTCGACGGGGCCGCGGCAGCACGGTTTTTGAACGACGTGAAAGGTTATTTGGCAAACCCAGGGCGATTGCTCTTGGCACCGTGAATGCGACTCGAGTGCCTACTTGGGGGAAGCTGATTACTCATGGTTCTGCAACTCCAAGTTGCCGGCAAATTCCACGAGCGGTGTACTCAATAATCTCTCGATGTCTTGGCAGGGAGGTTTGCTGTTTGTTGGCAGGATTTACCCACACCGAGTGTCCCCGCCCTTCACGCAAGAGCTCGCATCCGTGTCGGCGCAGATGCTTCAGAAGATCCTTTCGCTTCACGACGCAATCTCTCCTGCTGGCGTTTCTACGACCTCGGTGCTGACACTTAGATGCATGTAAATAGGCTCCTCAACATCCATATCAGGATCGGTGGCTTGAGGATTCGGCGTTGGCAAGGATTGACCCAGCTCCAATCGCGTTTCGGTCACATCCAACAGCGCTACCGTTAGTAGGTGTCGAGCTTCGGGAAGATCATTCGCACAAGTGATCACCGCCGGAAAATCCAAAACCTGTGCGTGGACTCCTCCGTCGACGAATTTGTAACCTGCTTTGTAACGCAA
This sequence comes from Planctomycetota bacterium, assembly GCA_013151315.1. Lineage (GTDB taxonomy): Bacteria > Planctomycetota > Planctomycetia > Pirellulales > Lacipirellulaceae > Bythopirellula. Next base: position 1,939 of record JAADIN010000219.1, read on the forward strand.
CATCAAACACTCCCGTTAGAAAACCATGGAAGCCATCGATAAGGAATCTATCTCCATTTCAAGTATACCCGCCGTGAGTCGGAACGCCAAAATTTTTCGCCAAAGAACGGGCGGCTAGCAACCAGCATCCAACCTTCACTGCCGAAAACCCTGGATCGGGAAACAGAGCAGCGGAATCGTCAGCGATGCCAAGCCGATCGCCCATCGCACGGGTCCGAGCTTGACGTTGTCGTTCGCCGTTGGCGGGTGGTGGATTCCCATGAGAATCACCAGGATCAGCATCGGTGTCCACATCACCGCCTCGTCAAGATTCACGACGACATAGAAAATCGTGAGCGAGATAAACCAGCGTGCCAGCGTATGGGCCCGATCCAAAAACAGGGCGTAGGTGGTATGCCCGCCATCGAGTTGGCTAACGGGAAGCATGTTCAGGCCGGTGATCAACATGCCGACCCAGCCGGCCATGAAGTAGGGATTCAATTGCGAAAGGCCAATCCAAATGCGGCCTGCCCATTCGGGATGGGCCCGCTCGAGCATCCATTGACCGATCCAAGGAAGATAGAGCTGGAACTCGCCCGGCTGCGGTACACGGCTCAAATCCAAATCGACAATGCCAAACCAAAACACGGGAATGGCAACGACCAGCCCCGCCAGCGGCCCAGCAATTCCGATATCAAAAATCTGCCGCCGATCGGCCCGCATGCCATCCATGCCGATCACAGCACCCATCGTTCCTATCGCGTTGAAGGGAACTGGAATACACAACGGATAACTGGCCGGGATCCGATGTTTGACGGTTTGTAAAAAGTGACCCATCTCGTGAGTCAACAAAATACCCACCACCGCAACCATGTACTGCAAACCGATGGGCCAATTCAGACGAATCGTCCGCCACATGGCCGCGTAGCTACCCAGATAGGCCTCTTCGAGCGGCTGCCACTCGGTCACGCCAACCCAAAAAGTCGAAGCGCAAGTCGCCAGAAAAAGCACGATCGGCAACAGCGTCCGCCGCTGAGGACGAAAGTGCAAGTCCGAAACTTTGAGTTCGGGCAGATGAACTACGGCCGGATCGTGAAACGGATCGTCCGACTCGGGCGGTTTCTCGGAAGCCAGATCAGACGATTTTTCGGAAGATGGAACCGGGGTGCTCATCGAGGAATCATAGCACACCGAGAGGAGAATGCGGAGTGCGGAATTCGGATTGCCAGGAGAACTGCAAAGTCTCAGCTAATCCGAAAAAACAAGGATTTGAACCACAACGGAACAACGACAACAACGAAAAACCTGCGTAGTTCCCGTTGTTCCGTTGTGGTTCCTTTTTAATGTTTAGGGCAGGTATTGTTTGTTTTTCGACTTTGCAGTTCTCCTGTTCGGATTGCGGAATCAAGCCGTGCTGCCACGCAGCAGACGGCCCACTAAAAGATTTCTAGGCTCTTTACGGCACTTGCATCCGTGGACCGTGCCGCTGCGAGGCACCGCTGGGCCGTTTCGATCAGATCGATCGGCGGGAAATTTTTCACGGGCAAACTCACCGTGGCGATTCCGGCGCTGGCCGAAAATTCTCCTGGAATTCCCGTCGTTGCCAGTTCTTGAAATACTTCTTCGAGCGTACGAAAGATCGCCTTGGCGTGGCGAATGGCTTCCTGCCGATCGTTGCCTGCCAACACCAACGCACGCCGATTCGGCGACACTACCTCCACAAGCACGCCTTCTGCCGCCGAGTCGCGAGAAACGGTTTCAAGAACTTGGGAGATGACCTGCTCGTGATAGGCATCGTTTGGTTCGGCATTCACTTCGAGCAGCAGGATACTCAGAGGTTGACGGAGCGATCGGCATTGGCCTACGGCCAGGGTAAGTTTGTTGAGAAAATTTGGTTTCATCGGAACCAAAGCCGCGTCGACAGGAACCATCTCGTCAAGGCTTGCGGTCTGGGGGGCCGGATTGCCGAGGAAATTTTCGGCCGCAGTTCTCAAATTGACCACGTCGGCCAAGAGATTCTCGCAAGTCTCTTCCGTAGTGTCACCTAACCGACTCAGCGGTTCAGCAACGGTTTCGGCGATTTCCGACATCTGCTGATGAGCTTCTGCCACGATCGCGGAGTAGTCAGCACCTTCTCGCAGATCAAGGGACAGCACGTCGGCCAACTGCCGAACTTTGGGCTGCAACGATGCTGCCAATCGATGGAGTTGCTCTTTCTCGAGCCCGCAATACGCCTTGCCAGCTTCAAGCAGATCGGGAAGCACACCGAGTCGATTTTGGGCGACGAGCTCGGCAAGTAGTTCAGCCAAATGCAAAATGCGGGCCAGCTCGGCAGCAGGCGTTTTTTTGTTCTGCAAAAACTGGTACTCACGTGGCTCAGAGATCGACTCGACCAGAAGCTCTGGCATGTTCCAATGGCTCAGCAGCGCGGCACTCAAGGTCGTGTGATCACAAGAGATTTGACTTCCAGGCGTTGCAAGCTGTCCCGGCGGTCGATCACCCCATCCAAAAACTGAGCGTACGTCTCTTTGAGTTCGCCAAGCAGCACCAGAACGCCAATGTCTTGCAGCAACCCGGCTAAAAAAGCGTCGTCGCCGGGGCGATCCCATAATTGCTCGCTAATTTCACGAGCCGCCACAGCCCGCGCAAGCGTGGTACTCCAGTACCAGTCCAACTGCTGGCGGGCAACTTCGCAAAACAAATTTTCGGGCAAGCTAAATCCTAAAACCAAAAGTTTTAGGGGCGCGGTTCCTAGCAGGGCAATCGCCTGGTTGAGATCAACTACCTCGCGGCTCAGACCAAACAGCGAACTGTTAACCACGCGCATGATCTTCGCCGTCAGCGCCGGATCGACTTCGATACAATCCTTCAGTGCGCGGGCGTCGACCTCGGGGCAATTGGTGAGTTCAATCACTTCCGCCGCGACTACGGGCAACGAGTACAGCGCACGCGCTCGCTGAACGATTTCGTCCATGACCTCATTCGCAACGGCCATCGGTGGGGCATCGGTGCTCATGCCAAACTGTAGCTTACTCGTGCTTTGGCTGGGTGCATTGCTAGCATAATCGTTATTAGTCGACGAAATGGTTCGAGGGCGTTAGAATCGGTGCCCGATGAACATCAACAAAACTTACGTTCGCAAAGGCCTGGCGGGCATTCTATGTGCCTGCCTAGCGATTGTCCTGCAATCGTCGGCGCTAGCCGAAGAAGCTGACGAGGCCGGTCAGATCCGGCGCATTCGGCAGATTGTGCTCAGTCGCGGCGACGATCCGACCGGACTGGCTCATCTGATCCAACTCAGTAGCGACCTCCAGCCTGCGGCTGCCGCAGAGCTGTATCGCCAGCTTGCTGATGCGTATCTTCGCGCAGGCCAACTCGAACAGGCTGCCGAAGTGCTGCATCAGTTGGTCGACCAACACCTTGATCAACCGCCGGCCGTCGACGGATTGCTCACGCTCGTCTGGCTCTACTCAAGCAGCGAAGTCGCCCACACCGCAAAAAAATCGTTGCGAAAAACCGGAGAAAATGCGATGCCCGTTTATGCGCTCTATCTCGCCCAACAGGCTCTCGGTCGGCAACGCGACTTGGCTAATAATCCGGCTCTCGCATTTCAGTGCGCTGTCGCCTCGCGATTAACCGGAAACCTCCAATCGGCTAAAAGCTGGCTCTCGCCGCTCAAACATAGCCGGCACGACAAATCTTGGCACCAGTGTGCGCTCGTTGAAACTTGGCTCCAAGGCCCACGCGATACGGCATCGCCCAAGCCGACCATGCGTTGCTCGCGCACCGACGAGCGGCCGCTGCTGGATGGGGTGCTTGGCGAAAAACTTTGGCAGGTCGCGAAGACGCAAGCGGAGGACGACGATTCGGCGCAGATCCGATGGGCATGCGATGCCAAGTTTTTGTATCTTGCCATTCGCTGTCAGAAGCTCGCTGGCGAAAATTACGCCTCAGAAAAATTGCCTCGTCGCTACGACGCCGACCTCACAGGACACGATCATGTCCGATTATCGCTCGACCGCGACCGCGACTACGCCACCTGTTTTCAGTTTTCGATCGACCATCGCGGCCAGACGGCCGACCGCTGCTGGCTCGATGCCTCTTGGAACCCGCGTTGGTTTGTTGCAGCCAATAGCGACGACACTTCCTGGACCGTCGAAGCGGCCATTCCTTGGACGGAACTGATCGACAGGCCGCCGCAAGCCGGCGATGCTTGGGCGCTGGCCGTCGACCGGCAATCGGCAAACGAGGCTGCCCCCGAAAGTTTTGGGTTGTTGATTTTTGACTGAAGGCCGGTTTTACAAAAAACTGTCTTCAGAACGCTTGACAGCAATCGTTCTAATTCGTTAGAATTAGCAAGTCGACTCCGCATACGATAAGGAACCTTTTCTGATGGCCCGTCCCGCCAGTCTACACCCGACCGATGGAGAGCTCGAAATCCTCCATGTTCTCTGGGCTGATGGCCCCTCGGCGCTCAGTGCCATTTGCGACCAGCTACGCGCACACCGCGAAGTGGCCACGACAACGGTCGCCACGATGTTGCGCATCATGCTCGGCAAACGCTTGGTAGCGCGCAAAGGCGCCGGCCGCGCTGCACGCTGGACAGCTGTTGTCACTCACCAAGCGGCCGCCCACGGGATGGTCAGCAAATTGGTAGATCACGTCTTCGACGGCGCTGCCGATCGCCTAGCTGCTCATTTGGTCGAAGGAGGCCGGCTCTCAGAAAAGCAGCTCGCCGAGCTCCGCAAGCTGATCGGGCAGCAAACGAAATTAAAACGTGCCAAGAAAGGAGCCCGACGATGAATTTGTTCGCAACCCCTTGGCAACAAACATGGGAATTGATCGCCTGGACGATGTGTTATTTTTTCGTCTTAGGGACCGCAATCGCATTAGCCGGCGCCCTCCTGCGATGGACCTGCCGCCGCGCCGCCCCCTCGATCCGCTACGCCATTTCGCTTGCCGTCTTGGCGGCGTTAGCGCTCTCACCCATCGGCATCGCCGCATGGTTAACCCAAGCCACACCAAGCACCGTCGAATCAAAAATAGCCCCACCCCCCGGGTGGCAAAACATAACCCCACCTGCCGAGCGGCAAACCGCCACTCCGCTTCCTCCTCTCGTCGTTGCCGACGCTTCCCGCCCAGAGGGCG
>JAADIN010000119.1 GCA_013151315.1 Planctomycetota bacterium
GTCACGTTCTCTCTGCCTTGGTGCAGAACGTGCCTGGAGTCTTGGCCCACGTCGCAGGGATGTTTGCCTCGCGCGGGTACAATATCGACAGCCTCGCCGTCGGCGAGACCGAAGACCCACTCCTCTCGCGGATGACCTTTGTCGTCGTCGGCGATGGCCAGGTGCTGGCCCAGGTCCGCAAACAGCTCGAAAAAATCGTCACCGTCGTTCGCGTCGAAGACGTCAGCGCTAGCGAGTTCGTCGAACGCGATCTCATGCTGCTCAAGGTCCAAGCCGATAGCGGCAAACGATCCGAAATTAGCGAGCTCTGCCAGATCTTCCGCGGTCGAGTCGTCGACGTAGCCCCCGATCAGGTCATTGTTGAAATCTCGGGGACCGAAAAAAAGGTCGAAGCCTTTATCGATTTGATGCGCCCCTACGGCATCGTCGAATTGGTACGTACCGGACGAATCGCCATGGTCCGTGGCATCGCAAATCAAAACCACCATTAAATCATTCATCTCACAGGAGCTTTCCCTCTCATGGCCGCTACGATTTACTACGACAAAGACGCCGACCTCAAAGCACTCGATGGCAAAACGATCGCCATCCTCGGTTACGGTTCCCAGGGGCATGCGCATGCCCAAAACCTTCGCGACAGCGGCATAAAAGTCGTGGTCGGCCAACGACCCGGCAGTGCCAATTACGAGCTTGCCGTCAGCCATGGTTTTGAGCCGTTGACGATCGAGGAAGCGACGAAGCAAGGCGATCTCATCAACCTCCTTCTGCCCGACGAGGTGCAGGGCGACATCTACCGCAATCAGATTCGCGACAACCTCTCGCCGGGCAACATTCTGATGTGCTCGCACGGCTTTAATGTTCATTTCGGACAAGTCGAAGCTCCCAAGGGCGTCGACCTGTTGCTCGTTGCCCCCAAAGGCCCGGGACATCTCGTCCGCAGCGAATTTGAAGCCGGCGGCGGCGTCCCCTGCCTCATCGCCCTAAGCGACGACGCCAGCGACAAAACCTTCCAAGCGGGCCTCGCCTACGCCAAAGGCATCGGCGGCACACGCGGCGGCGTCATCCGAACCACCTTTGCCGAAGAAACCGAAACCGATCTCTTCGGCGAGCAAGTCGTCCTCTGCGGCGGAGTCTCTGCCTTGGTAAAAGCTGGTTACGAAACACTCGTCGAAGCAGGTTACCAACCCGAGATGGCTTTTTTCGAGTGCATGCACGAGCTGAAATTGATCGTCGACCTCTTCTACCAGGGCGGCCTCAACTACATGCGATACAGCGTCTCGAACACGGCCGAGTACGGCGACTACGTCAGTGGCCCGCGAATTGTCACCGACGAAACCAAAGCCGAGATGAAGCGCATTCTCACCGAAATCCAAGACGGCACTTTTGCTCGCAATTGGATCCTCGAAAACAAAGCCGGAGCCCCAGCGTTCAAAGCAACCCGACGTCGCGAACGGGATCACGGCGTCGAACAGATCGGCCGCGAGCTCCGAAAAATGATGTCCTGGATCGACGACAAATAAGCCAAGCGAGCCGTGGCGTCCCCGCCCACGAAATCACCAACCGGCGCAAAGCCGAGGGATTGCAATCCCTCGGCTTTCCAAGCGTGCCACCCCGGCACCAGTATTTTCGTGAGTCGCTCTATTGATCCCGCTCAGCCGGTATTGCTGTAGCAACCAGCAGCTTTTGGGCAACGATCCAAACCAGCAGCACCAACACTGCGCCAAGGCCACTGGTAACCGGCGCACCAAACCTCGCCAGAAAACCGATCCAGACATTGCTCACCATCCCGAGCAGGGCACCCAGAATGCCGACCGCCAAAGTCGACCACTCGCTCGTTTGGCACGATTTGCAGAGCAGAAGCGCCAAGCCACCCGCGGCAGCACCAATAAGTACGCTAACAACAATTTCCACCCGTGGCTCCCTGTTTGCAAACTCCCGATAGACGGTCCTTTCCGGAGAACAGGAAAAAGCAGTGCAATCCGAGTGCCAAATGCCGACGGGGCAACACGCATCCGACCGTAACCTCCCTCCCTGCAACCGTTTGCGACCAAAACCGAAGCCTTCTCTCCCCGCAAACAACAGTCCAATGCGCCGCAATTTTGACGACGGTCTGTATCAGTGATCCGCAACGCGCTAGCGTCGGGCATGTGCATCGTCCTCAGCACAAAGCCGGGGGATTGCAATCCCCCGGCCTTGCAGGCCGAACAGCAATCTACGACCCCGCAGAGCGCCGGGTAAAGCGAACCGCAGCCCGCCGGGCATCGACATCGCCCGCCAAATAGATCGCAACCTGCGCGCAACGGTGCGTCCAAGTCTTTTGCTGCTTCATCCAGAGAATTTTTTCCTGCCCCGTCGCTTGGCAACAAATGCGTATCGAATCGCCCCGCCAAGTCTCGGGCACCACAAATCGGATCGTCAACTCATGAACCCCTTCAAGCGAAGATTGCGACGATCGACGAAGTTTGAAAAACACGCCATGTTCCCCGTCGATAGTTCCACTCGTAATAACGGCGTGTTTGGGCGCAATCCGACTTTGCGTCTCCGTGATGACCTCACGCTTGCTGGTCCTACCCTGAATCGACGGGGTAATATGCGCAACCGCGTCGCCCAACAGCACCGGTGCTTGTCCGCCAAGCGACGCCCCCAACGAGCCACCTTTCTCGATCGTCCGGCTCCACTGAATATCTTCGCTCACGCGGCTTTCTAACTGAGTACTAGGCTCAAAACTGTGGACGCGAATCCGCCGATCGCAATCGACCGCTTCGATACGCACTTCCTCGACTTCGTCAAGATTACCGGTCGTAAGATGCACCGAGATGCGCAGCTTCAGCTCCACAATTTTCTCACCGGGAAAAACCCCTTCATATTCAGGCAACGCCAACTCACGACACTCGGCCGTACTCCCAAAATCAAAATCAACCGACGGCCTCGCAGCCTGCGCATGCCCAGGATTGAGAGCAACGAGCCAACCCAAGGAAAATACCCAAGCAAATTGAAGAGGAGAAGACATAAAAGACCCAAAAAAGAATGGTTAGCGCCGACGGCCACGTCGCTTGCGCAAGGACCAACGTCGACCGCGAAAAAGCGAATACCAACAAGACGTCGACGCGCCCCCCTGACGGCGTCGACGCCCGTAAGATTCATTACGCAGCAAAAGCAAAAAGGGTTCCGAGAGTCACCAAAAAAACCCCCCAACTGCTGGCAAACCAAAGTGGCTTGGAAAAACACCGTTCGCGATGGGCTACTCGATGCCACTGAAAGCAAGCATCCGTAGCATCGAGCGAAGTACGGAGCGACAAATTCCTCTATTTTGCCTCACCGTGCATTGTCAATGCTTTCCCGATGCCTCCTGCTGCTTCACGCCGTTTCCTGCTAAAACTATGCCATGGAACACATTCGAAACTTCTGCATTATCGCCCATATCGACCACGGCAAAAGTCGACTCTGGCAGACCGGCTCATCCAAACTTGCGGCGGAATTGCGCAGCGAGACCTGCATGAGCAGATGCTCGATTCGATGGATATCGAGCGCGAACGGGGCATCACCATCAAGAGCAACACGATCACGCTCGACTACCACGCTCCGGATGGCAAAGACTACCTGCTGAATCTTATTGACACGCCTGGCCACGTCGATTTTTCGCATGAAGTCAGACGCTCCCTGATGGCGTGCGAAGGTGCGCTGATCATTGTCGATGCGTCGCAGGGAGTGGAAGCACAGACGGTCGCCAACCTCTATATGGCCTTAGAGCACAATCTGGAACTGTTGCCGATCATCAATAAAATCGATTTGCCCTCTGCAGATATCGAGCGAGCTCAAGAAGCGATTGACTCGGAGTTGGGGCTCGACCCGTTCGAAGCAATTTCGATTTCCGCGAAGAACGGCATCAACATTCAGGAGGTGTTGGTGGGCATTGTCGAGAAGCTGCCCGCTCCCAAAGGCGATCCCGCCGCCCCCTTGAAAGCGCTTGTGTTTGATGCACACTTCGACAAGTTCCGTGGTGTGATATTGCAATGCCGCGTGATGGAAGGAACACTCAAACCGCGCGATACGATTCACTTCATGCACGCGAATCGCGACTTCAAGGTGGATGAAATTGGCTACAACCAATTTCAACTCCATCCCCGCAAGCAGCTCAGCGCGGGCGAAGTGGGCTACATTGTTGCTGGTGTCAAAAGTGTGCAGGATATTGAAGTCGGCGATACCATCACGCTGCTCGATCGGCAGGCAGACGAGCCCATTCCTGGCTATCAGCCAGCCCGGCAAGTTGTGTTTTCGTCCATCTACCCCATGGATACCGGCGAGTATCAGGAACTCACCAAGGCTCTGGAAAAACTAGCGATCAACGACGCGGCTTTGACATTCGAGAAAGACAGTTCGGCGGCGCTTGGTTTTGGATTTCGCTGTGGGTTTCTTGGCCTACTGCACCTCGATGTCATTCAGGAACGCTTGCAGCGAGAGTTCGATATCGGTCTGGTGATCTCCGCTCCGTCGGTGAAGTACAAACTGACCTTGAGAGATGGTTCAGAGATAGATGTGGACAACCCCAGCTACTGGCCCGATCCGATGTCGATCGAGTCTGCCAGTGAGCCGTACATCAAGGCTTCAATTCTCACTCCCGAAACGTATGTCGGCTCCGTCATGGAACTGTGCCGCGAGCATCGTTCCGACAGTCAGACGATGGACTACCTGTCTGCCAAGCGGCTGGAAGTGACCAGCGTGATGCCACTGGGCGAGGTGCTATTCGACTTCTACGGAAAATTAAAAATGCTGACGCGCGGATACGGATCGTTCGACTACGAGCCGATCGAATATCGCAAAACCGACATCGTCAAAGTCGACATCCTCGTCAACAAAGAGCCGGTCGATACGCTGTCGTATCTCGTACACCGCGACAAAGCACGAGCCCGCGCTTTGCACTACTGCGAAAAGCTGGCCAAGGAGATTCCTCGCCATCAATTCAAGATTCCCATCCAAGGCGCGATCGGCGGCGAGATTATCGCCCGCACCACCGTCGCCCCGTTCCGCAAAGACGTCACCGAAAAACT
>JAADIN010000264.1 GCA_013151315.1 Planctomycetota bacterium
CAGGTTCACCTCTCCCATGGCACGCTGGCCTCGTAATTTTTGGACTTCGGTTATTACCTACGGCATCATTTTTGTGATGTTTCCTGTGCTTTGCCTGCTTGCCTATGTATGGGTTCAGCAGAAGTGGATTTTTTGAATGACGACCCCTCTAGACCGACAAGAACTTGTCACGCGGCTCGAGCCGTTTGGGCAGCAGCACCTGCTCGCTTTTTGGGACGAGCTGACCGAGAGTGGCCGAGAGCAGCTTGCCGGCCAGATTGCTGCGATCGATCTGCCGCTGATCGATTCGCTCGTCCAGGGCAAGGTCGACCAGCCCGATTGGGCCGAGCTGTCGCGTCGCGCGATGCCGCCGCCGGCTGTCCGACTGGCTCAGCGAGGACAGGAGCTCGGCAGCGAAGCTCGCCAGCGGGGGATCGAAGCTCTGGAAGCAGGAAAGGTCGGGGTCTTGATTACCGCGGGAGGGCAGGGGACTCGACTTGGGTTTGATCTTCCCAAAAGTCTTTACGCGATCGGGCCGCTCTCGTCGGCGTCGTTGCTACAAATTCATATCGAAAAAATACGCGCCCTTGCGCGACGTTACGACGTTGCGGTCCCCCTGTATCTGATGACCAGTCCTGCGACGCACGACGACACGGTGCGATTTTTGGAAGAGAACGGGCGGTTTGGTCTCGACGAGGCCGACCTGTTTGTTTTTTGCCAAGGCACAATGCCGGCGGTCGATATCGAGACGGGAAAATTGCTGTTGGCCGAGAAGGATCGATTGTTCCTCAGCCCCGACGGACATGGCGGCACGGTGGCCGCTCTTCAGTCGAGCGGTGCGCTCCAGGACATGAAAACCCGCGGCATCGAGCAGCTCTTCTATTTGCAGGTCGACAACCCGATCGTTCCCATGGGCGATTCCGAGTTGCTGGGCCACCATCTGGCGGCCGAGTCGGAACTCACGTCGCTGGTCATTGCCAAACAGCAGCCACAAGAAAAACTTGGCAATTTTGCGATGATTGACGACCGGTTGCATGTGATTGAATACAGCGACATGCCTGACGACGTTGCCGAGCAGCGCAACCCGGGCGGGGATTTGAAGTTTTGGGCCGGCAGTATCGCGGTTCACGTGTTCGAGCGAACGCTGCTTGAACGGAAGAGCTCGTTGCCGTTTCATGTCGCCCAGAAGAAGGTTTCTTATCTCGATGTTTCGGGAAAACAGGTGGAGCCCTCGGAGCCGAACGCCTTGAAATTCGAGCGGTTTATTTTCGATCTTTTGCCTGAGGCGCGTCGGCCGATCGTGGTCGAGTATGCCGAGCAAGATTGTTTTGCGCCGCTAAAAAATGCTGCTGGTGCAGAAAAGGATACGGCCGAGTATGTCCAGCAGATGATGTTCGCCCAGCACGGGCGCTGGCTCGAAGCGGCGGGAGCGCGGGTGGCGGAGGGCGTGAACGTCGAGATTAGCCCGCTGTTTGCCCTGGATGCCGAGGAAGTGGCCGAGCGTATTGAGCCAGGGCGAGAGTTTGACAAGTCTCAGTATTTGCAGCCGTAGGCGTCAAACCATGTCTTTCGAAGTTGAACAAAAATATCGGGTTACTGATCCTGCAGAGGTTCGCCGTCTGTTTGCTCAGTTGGGCGCGGAGGATGGGGGCACCGTCGTTCAAGTCGATGCCTACTACGCCCATCCGGGGCGCGACTTCGCCGCGACTGATGAGGCGCTGCGAATCCGGCGCGTAGGTAAAGAAAATTTCATTACCTACAAAGGCCCGAAGCTCGACGCGACGACCAAGACCCGTCGTGAAATCGAGTTCGATTTTGCAGCAGGCGACTTGGGAGCGGAGCGTTGCGACCAACTTCTACAAGCTTTGGGCTTCCGGCGGGTTGCCGAGGTTTTGAAGTCGCGGCAACTGAGCCACTTGCGACGAGGGAAGCACTCGATCGAGTTGGCAGTGGACGAGGTGCGAGAGGTTGGCAGTTTTGTGGAACTTGAGATTAGCGTCGAGCAGGAGTCGGAACTCGACGCAGCACGTGCGGCGATAGCAGCGGCGGCGAGCGAATTGGGACTCGAAGATGTCGAACGTCGAGGTTATCTAGAAATGCTGCTGGCTCCATAGCCGGACTGCCACGCAGTCCGGGCGCAGTCCGGGGAGCCCGTAACTGAACTTTCGCCGAATCCCCCAATTTGCCATACTTCGCACCCGATTGGGTCCTATTAGGCCTTGCTTCAAAAGGTGAGCCGAACGCGCTAGCGTCGGGTGAATTGACGGAAACTGCCGACGCCAGGGCACCCGAGGCTAGCGCCTACGGCTCACATCACATCACGGCACAATCGACGTTTTGAAACAAAGCCGAACCCTCTGCAGAGGAAATAATTAGGATGCAGATCTTTTTTTCGGTGGGCGAGCCGAGTGGCGACTTGCACGGGGCCAATCTCATCCGCGCACTGCGCACTCGGCACCCCGATTGGCAATTCGTCGGCTACGGTGGACCGAAGATGGCCGACGTCGGCTGTCGGCTGCACGCCGACCTCACCCAGTTGGCGGTCATGTGGGTGGCTCAGGTGCTGTGGAACCTGCGCAAGTTTCTGCGACTGTTGGGAGATGCCGATCGCTACTTCCAAGAGAAGCGACCCGATTTGGTGATCTTGATCGACTACCCCGGTTTTAATTGGTGGATCGCTCGCAAAGCGAAAGCGGCGGGGATTCCGGTCGTTTATTACGGCACGCCGCAACTTTGGGCTTGGGCCGGCTGGCGGGTGAGCAAAATGCGTCGCTTCGTCGATCATGTGCTGTGCAAGCTGCCGTTTGAAGAAAAATGGTTCCGCGAGCGTGGCTGTCACGCGACGTTTGTCGGTCACCCCTATTTCGACGAGCTGCGATCGTACCAATTCGATTCGCAATTTATCGAGCAGATGGAAAACTCGTCGCAGCCGTTGGTGACGATTCTTCCCGGCTCGCGCACCCAAGAGATAAGCAGCAATTTGCCGGCGTTTTTGAAGACCGCCAAGCGGATTGAGGAAAAAGTTCCCGGCACTCGTTTTGCGGTCGCCGTTTTTAAGCAGTCGCAGCTTGAGATGGTCGAAAAGTTGGTCCAGAAGAGTGGCCAGCAGGTCGAGATCTACGTAGGGCGCACGGGCGAACTGATTCGGGCGGCCAAGTGTTGCCTGGCCTGTTCGGGATCGGTTTCACTCGAGTTGCTTTACCACACCAAGCCGGCTGCGATTTTGTATCAGATATCGCGGCTAGGATATGCCGTGCAGTGGGTGCTCCGCAAAGTTCGGTATATCACGTTGGTAAACTTACTTACGGCGAAGGACCCCTTTGCCGATCGCACGGCGGGGATTTACGATCCGGCCGATCCGCGCGACCAGCATGTTTTGATGCCGGAGTATCTGACGTATGAAGATCGGACTGCCAATTTGGCCGATCATGTGGTCGAGTGGCTGACGGACGA
>JAADIN010000024.1 GCA_013151315.1 Planctomycetota bacterium
CCGAGCCGCTGTTCGTCCCAATCGCGATAACGACGGTCGAATAGCGAACCGCTCAGGCTAAAGCTAATGGGGCTATCAAACAGGTAGGGTTCCGTAAAGCTAATCAGATAGCGGTTGACTATGCTGCCAGGAGACGCGTTGATTCGGAAGCTTTGCCCCGCGCCTCGGAATGCCGTTCCGTTACGCACATCCTCCCAACTGCGTGGCGGGCGTCGCCAATCAAAATTGCGCTCGTCGAGCACGATGTTGCCCACAACCCCTGCATCGGAGTTGATTCCAGCACCGAGCATCAAACGGCCAGTCTGGGTTTCTTGAGCGTTAAAATAGAGGTCGACCGTTTGCTCGGGGTAGGGTTGCCCAGGAAGCCCGAATCGCCCAGGCGGAAAGAGTTGATAGCCGGGTACGGGGTTGGCGGTGAAGCCGGGGGTCGGGCCGAAGGTTCCGGCCGGGGGAGGTATCGATTCGGTGTACTGCGCCTGCTGAACCCCGGTGGGAGCCACGAGAGGCTTGGCCGCCGGGCCCGTCGCTCCAACGACGCGACCCCCGTAGGGCGATCCGCCGGCAGGCAAAGCGGCGTAGGCTGAGTTGACTTGCCCGGTGGGAGTTTGGCCACGCACGGTTTGGTAGGCATTGGCAGGTCGCGATGCCCTCCATGGCGAGTTTTGCGACGAATTTTGCGCTGCTGGACTTTGGCCTCGAATCACGAGTTCGGATTGCTCTGCCCCCCCTTTCTCTGTCGTGGCCTCTATCGCGGTTGGTTCTTCCGTGCTTGGGACCGTTTCGCCATCAATCCATCGCCGAAAATGTTGCTCATCGGCGCAATGAACATGCACGTCCATGGGCCGGTTGTGCGGTGGCCTCGAAACGGAATGAGGGATAGCTACAGGGACCATTGGCGGCGGCAACACGTGCGGGCCAGGATTATCGGGGCTTTGGCCTCGCATGCCGGATCCTTGAGGGCTAGCTCCTCGTGGCCCGGGCGTTGGGGGGCTGCGCGAGGCAGTCCGTTTTCGAGGTTGTTTGGCCAGTTGAGGCTCGGTCCCATCGGGAATGCGATAGGAAATTTTTGGCCGGCTCGTAGCGTCGGCTTGGAACAGGCTGCTGGCGATCAGACGACGTTCGCTCGCCTTGAGTTCGCGGATATCCATGATGTCGCCCGGGCGAAGCGTCATGCGATTGAGTGCCGTTTGAATACGTGTATGCGGGTTGTCGCCGCCAATGTGGACGAAAATGCGACCGACTCGGAATTGCTCGCCTTCGTCGAGATGATAAATGAGGTCGACTTCGCCGGGCTCTTCCAGGTAAACCGTTTCTGGGCGAACGTCGGCAAACACATAGCCGTGGCTGCCGTAGAGTTCCTGAAGCCATACGGCGTCTTCTCGTACCTTGGATTGCTCGAAGGGTTGGTTGGCCTTGAGCTTTGCGGCTCCTGCCAGGGCGACGGGTTCAAACTTGGTGTTTCCAAGAAACTTGACGCTACGAATTTGGTAGCGGAGTCCCTCAGAGATCACAAACGTGAGGTCGACCCAGTTGCCTTTTTCGTTGTAGTCGAGTTTGCGACTTACCTTGGCTTGAAAGAAGCCGAACGAGCGGTAGTAGGCAGTCAGTTGGTCGACATCGGAATCAATCTGTTCTCGATTGACATACCCTTTGAAGAGTTTCAATATCGGCGGCTTGGACTTGATGAGAGTCTTGAGCCGACCGCCGCTGACAAACTCGTTGCCCACGAAATTGATTTTCCAAATTTTCTGCGAATTGCCTTCGTTAATGAGATAGACAATTCCCTGGTCGGTCGGCTTGGTGCCTTCGAGGATCGTGACCTGAACGTTGTTGTAACCACGGCCCTGGTAGTGCTCGCGAATTTTTCGGCGACCTTCTTCGACAGCATAAGGATCGACCGCTCCGCCTGCTTCGAGCGAGGTTTCTTTGCCAAGCTTCTTATCCGAGATTCCGACATTTCCCAGGTAGGTGACGTAGCGGATGGTGGGCCGTTCGACGACCTGGAAGATCACGATTCGGCCTTGCGGCGTCTTCTCGTAGAGAGGTTTTACGTCGATGAACCAGCCCAAGTTGGCCAATTGACGGACATCGCGTTGCACGACCGAGCGTTCGAAGGGTCGTCCAACCCGTGTATTGAGGTGGCCAGAGACTTTCGAGGAGGGAATGGTATCGTTGCCAATGACGCGGATTTCGATTACCTGCTCGATGGCCTTCTTTGCAGCTTCGCTCGCAGGAGAAGGCAACGGTTCAGCGGCACCCACGTCATTCCATGCAAACGCTGCCAGCAAGGCAAACGCGTACGTCGAGCATCTTACTGGTCGTGATGATAAATCAAAAGCGAGCATAAGCAAACTAGCGCTAAAATAGTTGTGGAAAAGCATCGCCGGGCGGGATGCCACACCCTGGGCCGGCGCAGCACCTCTGCTGGATCGGCCGCGAAGAAATAGCGGATGGGGCCCAGTTCGACAAGGCGAATTGCGAACGATTGGGACTGCTAATTGCAGAAAGCCAATCCTTTTTTGTGAAAGCTAGCAGCGGCAAGAAGCAAGCTTTTAGCCGCGCAGCGGTGGCAGCGTTTAGCCGTGAGTACGAGCCCACGGCTAAACTTTTGCTAGCAAAGGCCGGCAATGCCTAGAATTCAGCCGTCTCGTAGGCTTCGAATTCGGCGTACGGTTTTTGGGCAAAGTTTCGGAAGCGAGTGAAATCGTGAAGCCAGGCGAGCTTGACCTCGCCGGTGGGGCCATTGCGCTGCTTGCGAATGAGCAGATCGGCTTCGCCTCGGACGGATTCGCGATCTTCCTCGCTGCTCATGTAGTACTCGTCGCGATGGATGAACATCACCACATCGGCGTCTTGCTCGATAGCACCCGACTCGCGAAGGTGGCTCAGTTGAGGTTTGTTGTCCTTGGAAGATTCGACCTGGCGATTGAGCTGCGCCAGACAGAGCACCGGGACTTCGAGCTCTCGGGCCAGCCCTTTGAGACGACGAGCGATTTTGGCGACTTGCTCTTGGCGTGGATCTCGTGAGTTGTCGGGATCGATCAATTGAAGATAGTCGATCACAATCAGTCCCAGATTGTTACGTCGTTTGAGTCGCCGTGCGTTCGCGGCAATTTCGGTCATCGTCCGGCTGGGCGAGTCGTCGATATAGAGCGGAGCTTGACTTACCTCGGCCGCGGTTTGCACCAATTTGCGGCGTTCGTCTTGGGTGATCGTGCCGTTGCGTAGGCGATGGCCATTGACCTCGGCTACCGAGCAGAGCAATCGATCGCCCAACTCCAAGGCCGACATTTCTAGGCTGACAAACAGCACGGGAACATTTAATTTGAGCACCACATGCTCGGCCATGTTCATGGCCAATGCCGTTTTTCCCATGCTGGGCCGTGCGGCAAGAATCACCAGCTCGGAGTTCTG
>JAADIN010000099.1 GCA_013151315.1 Planctomycetota bacterium
ATCGCCATGGAAGCAGTCGATCTCACTTCGCGTGCAACGCACTATCCTCGCCAGATGTCGGGCGGCCAGGAGCAACGCGTCGGCATCGCGCGGGCGATTGTCGCGAACCCGACGCTCGTCGTCGCCGACGAACCGACCGGGAGCCTCGATGATGAGACGACCGAGCAAATTTTGCAACTTTTGGAACGGGTGAACAACGAACTGGGCATGACGCTGCTGATGGTCACCCACGATGCCGATGCAGGGCAGCGGGCCAAACGGAAAATTCGGCTGGAGCGGGGTCGACTTATGGAAAACGGCGAGGAATTGCAAACTACGAAATTGAGGACTGCTTAATCGGAAAGATCCGGGAGGATTTGTCATTCAAAACAGCAAAAAAGGTAACCCATCAGCCAAATGAAGTAGGAATAGCCACAAAAAACACAAAAAGGTTTCTTTGGCCACGGATGAACACGGATTTTTTTGGAGAGATCCGAAGTTTATTCGTCAATTCCTGATAGTTGAGGAGCCACGGCAACCCCGAAATTCACTAAAAACTTTTTTATCTGTGTTAATTCGTGTTCATCTGTGGCTAATTTACTGCTTTTGGCTGAAGTCTTACCAAAAAAGAAATCAAATAATTAAATCAATGATAAATGACTATTGATAAATAACTATTGACAATTCAAAAACGCCTTAACCGACAGACTAACCCATGTTCAAATTCATCCCCTACGTTCTCAAAAGTCTCTGGCGACATCGGGCTCGTACACTGCTCACGGTGAGCGGCACGGCCGTCGCGCTGCTGGTGTTTTGCTTTATCGGAGCAGTGCAGCAAGGGCTCCTTGCGCTGACGGCCGATGAAGACTCCGGGCGCACACTCATCGTGTTTCAGGAAAATCGTTTCTGCCCGCAGAGCAGCCGGATGCCGCAGGACTACGAGCGGACAATCGCCAAAATGCCCGGCGTGAAGGAAGTCATTCCCATCAAGGTGTTTACGAACAACTGTCGCGCGAGTCTCGACGCGATCGTGTTTCAAGGCATGCCACCCGAAAAACTGAAGACGTGGCGCGACATCCATCTGCAATCGGGCGATATGGCCTCTTTTGCGAGCCAAGATGATGCGGCTCTGGTCGGCATCGATGTCGCCACAAGACGCGATCTTTCGGTCGGCGATAAATTTACGATTGGCGACGTGTCGGTCGTCATTCGCGGTATTTTTCAGTCAACGACGGCTGCGGAGAATAATCTAATTTTCACGCAGCTCGATTTCCTGCAGCGGGCACGCGGAGCAAACGATGTGGGTACGGTCACGCAATTGGAAGTGCATCTCAACGAGTCGGCCGATCCCGATACGCTGGCGAAGCAGATTGACGAAGAATTTCGCACCGGCCCGGTCGGAACGACGACTCGCACCAAGGGGATGTTCCAGGCCGATACGCTGGCCGACTTGGCCGAGCTGATCGGCTTTGTTCATTGGCTCGGCTATGCGTGTGTCGGCCTTGTGTTGTCGCTGGTGGCAACGACCACGGTCATGTCGGTCCAGGATCGAATCAAAGAACATGCAGTGCTGCAAACGCTAGGCCTGCGTCCGTTGCGAGTTTTTAATCTGGTGATACTCGAGAGCTTTTTATTGAGTACGATTGGCGGAATCCTGGGAGTGGTTGGCAGCACCTTGCTGCTTTCTTCGGCAGGCATGTCGATCGCTGCCGAGGGGGTAACCATCGCGTTTGAGCCCTCGATGGCGCTCGCCGTTCAAGGAATTGTCGTGGCGGTCGTGGTGGGACTACTAGCAGGGATTGCTCCAGGGTGGCACGCTTCGCAGACCGAAATTGTGTCGGCGCTCCGTCATGCGTAGCTAGTGGCGAAGTCCGTGTAAAAAACCGATAAGAAAGAATAGGGAGGGTCAAGGATGATCAAACAACCAAAATTCGTTGCCGCCGCATTGATGCTAGCAGTAAGCTGCACTTCGGCGGTTGCCCAAGAGCCAGTCCAGCCACCCAGCATTGCGCCCGAAGTGGTGCAAGCTGACGAAGATCAAATCGAGTCTGGCACTCTACAACCTCTGCCCTCGATTGACGGGCTCACGGTCGAATCGCTCGAACAGATGGCGCTGGCCAATAGTCCGGCGATTGCCCAATCGGCAGCTCGCATTCGCGCCTTACGAGGCAAGTGGGTGCAAGTTGGCCTAGCGCCCAATCCCACGGTCGGCTATGTCGGCAGCGAGATTGGCAATGACGGCGCAGGAGGCCAACAGGGAGGGTTTGTCGGGCAGGATTTTATCACGGCGAGGAAACTCCAAAAAAACCGAGCGGTGGTTTCCGCAGAAATCAGCCGTGCCGAGCAGCAGTTTGCGGCGATGCAGCGGCGTGTGCAAACCGACTTGCGAAAAGGCTACTATGCAGCGCTACTGGCACAGCGCCGCATGCGACTTGCCGAAGAATTGGTTCGCGTGACTACCGACGCGGCCGCCGCTTCGAAGTCGCTCTACGATGCCGAAGAAATTCCCATGGCCGGATTGTTGCAGACCGAGGTGCAACAACAAAACGCCCTGGTACGCCTGCGGACATCTCAGAATGGCCTCGCGCAAGCTTGGCGACGGTTGTCGGCAGTCGTCGGCACGGAGGAGTTATCGGACCAGGCGCTCGTGGGCGACGTGAGCCAGTTGCCTGAATCGCTTGATTGGCAAAATCAACTCGTTCGACTCCAAACGGAAAGCCCTGAAATTGCTGTCGCCATGGCCGACGTCGACCGAGCCCGTCGCGCACTGAGCCGAGCGTGTGTCGAAGCAGTCCCCAACATTAGCACGCAATTCAGTGTGCAATACGATGATTCGTCAGACTATACCATAGCAGGCGCCCAAATAGGGATTCCCCTTCCGCTGTGGAACCGCAACCAAGGCGGCATCCGCCAAGCCCAGGCCGAAGTCACCGAAGCGGTACGAAATATCGATCGGGTCGAGCTGAACCTCAAGAGACGGCTCGCCGAATCCTTTCAACAGTATTCCGATGCCCACATCACCGCCACCAGCTATGCCACCGACATTCTGCCTCGTGCCCAGCGGACCTTCGATCTCGTACAGCAAGGTTATGCTCAGGGAGAAGTTGGCTATCTCGATCTCTTGGCCGCCCAACAAACGTTTTCTCAGACCAATCTTGCCTACCTCGATGCCCTCAGTTCGCTTTGGGAGAGTTACGTGCAAATTGACGGACTGCTGCTCGATGAGAGCCTTACTCAACAGTTAAACTAACCCAGCAGTGGGCAATTATATTTTGCCTCAGTTGGACAGCACCATTTTCACGATTCGTGCTAGGCTTTGTCTCAAAACCTGGATTGCGTTGTGATGTGAGCCGCAGGCGCTAGCCTCGGGTGCCTTGGTGTCGTCGGTTTTTGGCAATTCACCCGACGCTAGCGCGTTGCGGCTCACGTACGTTTTGAGACAAAGCCTAGTTTTCCACTCCAAAGTGACGCTGCCCAACTACGAGACCGAAAAGAATCGCGAATCGGTCCCCCCAGTCCCGACCTGAAACTGCACCCGCTTGGCACAACGGGGACAGTGGCCAACGTAGGCCGATCGCTCTCGGTTTGCGTAGACTCGCGAATAGACGTCGCAGCAGGCAAAATGGACGCCCAAGAACGGATTTTCGGAGGACTGACCGACCGACAGCGGCTCTGCGCTGCTCGTGAGATCGAGCTGTCGTCCTTTTTCTGCCATAACCGGTGCTTACTAGGAGAATGTTGGCCATGTCGGGCGCCTCGTGCCGACACCTAATTCTAGGTCGTCGCAGACAACCTAGAAACGGCAGTTTTGCGTAGTTTTGGCTTGCAGCACGAACCTTGACTCCACCCGAGGCGTCCGATAGACTAAGGACCATGATCACCCTGTCCCTATTATCGCTGCTCTTATTAGCACTCCCGCGAAGGGGGACCTAGGGTTATACGGCCACCATGAACCGAAATCAAAACCCTGAGGCCCAACTGGCTTTGGGGTTTTTTTATTTGCTAGAAGTAATCCGATTTCCGATTTCCGCTTTTCAAAAAACGCCATGTCTACTTCAAACAAGCCACGCCAGATTACGATCTTCGACACGACGCTTCGCGACGGCGAGCAATCGCCCGGCTGTAGCATGAATCTAAACGAAAAGCTCGAAGTGGCTCAGGCGCTGGCCGACTTGGGAGTCGATGTTATCGAGGCCGGTTTTCCGATCACTTCAGTCGGTGATTTTGAGGCGGTACGTGAAATCGCCAACTCAGTCTCGGGCTCAACCATTTGCGGATTGGCCCGCTGCCGAGCTCCTGATATCGATCGAGCCTGGGAATCACTCAAGGAGGGCGACGATGTCAGAATTCATGTCTTCTTGGCGACCAGCGCGATCCACCGCGAATTCAAATTGCGTATGGGCAAAGAAGAAATCATCCGCCGAGCTGTCGAAGGGGTGAAACGAGCCAAGAGCTACTGCGACAACATCGAATTTTCGCCCGAGGACGCGGCTCGCACCGAGGCCGACTTTCTTTGCGAAGTCGTGGAAGCGGCCATCTCAGCCGGTGCAACAACCGTAAATATCCCCGACACAGTCGGCTACGCCACGCCCGCCCACTTCGCTGGCGTAATTTCCGACTTGGTCAACCGAGTTCCCAATATCGACAAGGCGGTCATCAGTGTACATTGCCACAACGACCTCGGTTTGGCGGTGGCCAATAGTTTGGCGGCCGTGCAAAACGGAGCGGGGCAAATCGAATGTACAATTAACGGTCTCGGCGAACGAGCGGGAAACTGCGCGCTGGAAGAAGTGGTCATGGCGATGCGCACTCGAAACGATTTCTACCAAACCGCGACGCGAATCAACACGCTTCGCTTGGTAGCCACAAGCCGTCTGGTCACCAATATCACGGGCATGTTGGTGCAGCGCAACAAAGCAATCGTCGGCCGCAATGCGTTTGCTCACGAAGCAGGAATTCACCAAGATGGAATGCTCAAGGAACGCACGACCTACGAAATCATGCGCCCCGAGGATGTGGGGTTTACCAAAACCGACTTGGTATTAGGAAAACACAGCGGTCGAGCCGCTTTGGCCGACCGAGCCAAAGCCTTGGGCTACCATCTCGACGACGAACAGCTTGCAGCCGTGTTTGAAAATTTCAAAGAGTTGGCCGACAAAAAAAAGGACGTTTACGATGGCGACATCGCGGCGTTGATAGAACACCAGAATACCCAAATCCTCGACCAATGGGAGTTAGTCACCTATGAAATTCAGGCGACCAGCGGGCAAACCCCGACCGTGACTCTCACCTTATCACGCGGCGATCAGAAAACCACAAAAACATTTAGCAGTGGCGATGGTCCGCTTGACGCGTTGTTTCGCGCTATAGAAGAGATCACCGACCGAACCGTCGTCGTGCGTGACTTTCGAGTGCAAAGTGCCACTCGGGGCAAAGACGCCCAAGGCGAGGCGATCGTCGAGGCAGAGCACAACGGGCGAGTCTACCGCGGTCGGGG
>JAADIN010000267.1 GCA_013151315.1 Planctomycetota bacterium
ACAGCAACCGCCGAAATTGCCGATCGCTTTGTGCAAGTCGAACCGGGGGCCGACTTCGATGTCCTCTGGGCGCTACGGATGATCTTGAAGGGCGTCGAGCTAAAAGCCGACTCGATTGGCGGCGTACCGCGCGACCAACTATTTGAGTTGGCCGAAGCGATGCGATCTTGCCGCTACGGTGCCCTTTTCTTTGGCCTCGGTCTCACCAAACAAGGGCTCACCAAGCAGGGCGTAGCACACGCAAACGTCGAAGCCTTGCTTCGCCTAGTGACCGACCTGAACGACCATACGCGATTTATCGCTCGACGAATGCGCATCCCCGGCGATGTCGCTGGTGCCGACAGCGTGCTTTGCTGGCAGACAGGCTATCCGTTTAGCGTAAGTTTTTCGCGAGGATACCCTCGCTACAACCCGGGGGAATACACAGCCAACGATTTACTCGAGCGGGGCGAGGTTGACGCCGTGCTACTGGTCGGCAGCGAGGGAGTGCCCAAACTCTCCTCGGCGGCTCGTCAGCATTTGGGTCGCATCCCCACAATCGTCTTGGACAACCCGGGCGTCGAGAGGCATCTGCACAGCAACGTGAGTTTTACAACCGCTGTTTACGGCATCCATCGCAAGGGAACGGCATACCGAATGGACGAAGTCCCGATCCCACTGCGTCCCGTGCTCGAGAGCAACTTGCCCAGCGACGAAGACGTATTGAAAGCAATCGAAGCCCGTATATAGCCCGACCCTCTGGGTCAACAATTGGCCGAAGGCCTCCGGTCGTGCAGAGCCGGTGGGGCCATGGCATAAATAACTTCATCACGAATCACCCAAGGCCCGCCCAGATTTTTTGCATGTATTCCATACTTCGCTGCGCAATTTCCTTGGGGCTTGGTTCGTAATTAAAAACTTCAACCGAAACCCAGCCGTCGTAGGCGGTTTCCTTCAGTGCCGCGAAGATCGGGCCAAAATCCATCTCCCCCATGCCCGGGCCGCTCAGGTTGGGATCGTTGGCATGAAAATGGGCCGTCCACTCGCGACTGTCACGAATGATGTCGGGAATCGACTTCGATTCACTACTCATCGCTTTCACATCGAGGTGCAATTGGCAGTGGGGTGAATCAATCATTTGCGCAAGACGAATCCCCGACTCGGCAGTCGGCAAAAAATCGCCTTCGCTCGGCCCCAATGGCTCGAGCGCCAAGGTGAGATTCAAATTGGCGAGTGTAGGCATCACTTCCCGCAGTACTTCGGCAGCATATTGCTCAGCTTCGTCGTAGGTCACCCCGGGAAGCAAATTTCGCTGCGGCGGCGAACCGAGCACCATCACCTTGCCCCCCAGGTCGGCACACAATTGAGAGAGCGCCTTAAAATATTCGACCGTCTCGGCGCGAACCGTCTTGTCGGGGCTTGTAAGGTAAGGCCCCTTCGATTTGGCCAGAAGCCAATGCAAGCCGACGACTTCGAGGCCCGCGTCGGCCGCCTGCTGTTTGACTTCCTCACGTTTGGCAGCAGACACCTCTCGCACGTCAAAGACTTCGGCATCCGGCAGCAGCGTAAAAGGAGCGATTTCGATGCCCGTGTAGCCAAGGTCCCGCGCGACGGCCCAGGCCTCGTCAAAAGGCTGGTTTTCAAAAGTTTCGTTACAAATGGCGTATTTCATACGAAGCATGGCTCAATGGGAAAGCGGAGGGTTGTAAAACAGGATTCCTATATGAGCGGCATTGTGAACTAATCGCAGGCTTCTTGCCAGTGGGAAAAAGGGGTCCGTACTGCTCTGTTTTATCCCCCCCCTTTAAAAATCCAATTGGTGTCGCCCGTCCTTAAATGTGAGTTCCACCGGCTTGGGGTCCACTTTGCAGAGGGGATTGGCTTCGATTTCCTTGCCGAGGTCTTCGCTGACGTAAAGATGCTCGAGATGCAAGGTATTTGGGATCCACATGATGCGCTCTTGGCCGTAGCGTGCGGTTATCTTTTCGAAAAGCGTTTCCTCATCGGCGAGCGTTGCCGGGATTTTTGCTCGCTCCATGTCGCCGGTGGTGTAGACGTTGAGAAACGTTTTTTCCTCATCGATGGCGTCGCGTAGTCGACGGGTTATGAAGTCGGCCAAGCCGACCCCAATCGCGTTGCCCTTCGAGGCTTCGACCAACGACAGCGCGGCAATGATGTTGATGTTCGGCCGATCCAGGTCTTCATATCCCCTGATTCCTCGGTAGCCGATCACGTTGGTATCCATTCCGGTACCGCTGTAGGTTTTGCCGATCGAATCGACCATCAAGACGTTGAGCTCCTCAATGGGCAGTCGAGGGAAAAACTTGTGATGGCGTTGAATCAGTTCAGGCTCGCGAGCGAGAATTTCGGAAGATCGCACTCCATGAAGCTCGGTCGTTTCATCGAAACCATCTTCGAGAATTGCCAGTCCGGCGAGGATTTTTCCCGAATCGAGAAGCACCTGCCCCATTTCGAGCAGCATGCTTTTCATTTGGGCCGAAGGGCTGGAATGGAAAGTTTGAGCCGATCGGATCTTCCCCATGCCAACGACCATCATCTTTGTCAGCCCGCTTTGCACCGGGCCGGAAAAACAAGTGTGCAGCTTCACGCGATTTACAACTAGCACGCCCTCGGCTTCGTAGCAATGACGATCCATCCAGACGTCGCCCGTCTCAACCGAAGCGAGCTTGACGCATTGCATGCTACTACGAATCGGCATGCCCATTTCCGACTCGCCCATGCCAAGCGATTCGACCATTTGCTGTTGCCCCTCGGCCGTTGCCCCGTTGTGGGAACCCATCGAAGGAACAATAAAGGGGTTGGCCCCCTGCTGCCGCAACCAATCGCCGGTGGTTTTTATGATCAGCGGGATCTGCGAGATGCCGCGGCTCCCGACGGTAATAGCGACCGGGCCCTGTGGGACCTCAAGATTTAGTGCATCGAGTTGACGACGCACTTCACCGGCAATGTCGGCCAGGGGTTGAGAAACCAGTTTTTGTCGTACGGAGAGTAGTTTCATGCTGGACGACAGTATGAATCAATGCGTAGGCCGGAACAAGTGGATTGCAGCTTTTGGCGGGGAGGCGTGGCTGTTGCCTCGGTACGTGCAGGCAGGCCACTTATTCACGCGGGGTCAGTTGTGTACTTCCCTGGGAGTTTCCCTGCCAGCTTTTTCGCTATCCCAGAGGTCTAGTGCTTTGACAACTCTTATGAATTGGGGTTCGAGCAGAAATAACTTGAACAATTGATCAGGTGATCGTGAACGAATATTTGCCTGGGCAGGTGAAATGTTTCACCCACACTGAGACATTCTCTGCCTTCGTTAAGCAACACTTTCTCCGGTTTCCAGTGGTAACGTTCTTTGGCGGATGCCAAGATTGAATTGCTTTCGGCGGTGACGGGCCTGCGATAATTTCAGTCGCCTTGTCGCGGTGACTTCTTCCGGGTTGCCGTGATACCAGGTCGCGGGAGTTTGGAATTCCAACGCACTGTGCAATCGCTCGTGGTGAGCCAACAAGCCGCCGGACTCTTCGAATCGAGTTCTCCGGTACGAACTACCATATCGTCTATGCCGTCACACGTGGCGACGGGAGACAAAAACTGTTTCATGACCAAGGGCACTGCGAACGCTTTACCCAAGGGCTTGAAGAAGAAGTGCGCGGAGGTGGCTGGATTGTGCTGGATGCCAACATCCGTGCAACATTGGCTTCGGTACCTTGGCAAGAAACAGCAACAAAAACCAAAACCGCCCTTGGCCTGAACACCAAACACAAAGCCTATTCCTGGCGAAGCGGTTCTTAGTTTTTTGGTAAGTCAACGCTTTCCAGATTTCGTCGCGCAGCGCGCGCACGCCGATCTTTTTGCGCCAACCGCACTGCATTCAGCAACACCATCGCAAGCACCAAGAGAAAGGCAATGCCGCCCCAGAAGCCCCAGAGACTTTCTTTCCTTGTCGGTCGTGGGAGCCACTCGACCGACCCCACGACTACCGGAGTAACCAAGCGTTGCTGCCGACCTGTCTCCCCCTCGGTCGACTGAACTTCACGACTGCGATACAGCCAGCCTTTGAAAAAGACACCTACCGCACGGACCGGCTCGCGAATGGCATCTCCAGTAGGAAATTCAGCAGGCAAATTCCTGACACAACAGACGATCGGGTGATTTTGGGAATCGGGCGGGAAAATTTCTAACTCGAAATACGAATTCAGTTCCGGTTGATCGGCGACGGCGATCCGCACCGCTCGCCGAGCCGTTCCTTCAATTCGCACCAAACGCCCCGTCATCTGCTTTGGCTGCAGAAACAAAGGCGCAACCGAGGAAAGTCCCAGCTCGTTGCGTTCCAACACCTGAGCGGCAATGGCCCGTTGTTGGCGATCGGTGGCCTTCGACTCTCGCCAGCGATCGGCCAGCTGCGCGACGCTTTGTTTGGCGAGTGTCGACAACTCGCCTAAGTCGACGCGACTCATGGCGACCAAACAAGCATAAAACGCCTCACCTTCACGGCTCACCTCGGGCCCAACGAAGGGCTTTCCGTGCTGCACTTCTTCGAGCAGCGCTACATCCATACCCTGCCGAACAAGCAAAAGTTGCCCCGCCGGCACCCCTTGGCGAGGATACCACGCCAAATGCGGCGTCAAAAAAAGGGCATCGGCTTGAGGTGCATCAGACGAGTCACGCAACAAAATGCCACGAAAACCGATCGGCTCTGCCATCGCTTTGCCGGCCTGCCAGCCACTGGGAATCCACGATGAAAGCACCGTGCCGACGGTCCCTGACTCCTCAATACGAAACCGGCAATAATAAACCGATCTCAAATCGTGCGTCTCGGCTAGCGATTCAGGCAGCGTCAGGATTTCGATCGATTCCACTGTGCCGACCACATCCACCAGATCGCCGGCCAGCCGTTCCGCGGGCTCGCTCCACGCTTGCGCCCAATCGGATTGCTGGGCCGTCGAGTACTGGTTGAGGCGATGCAAAAGCCGAATCAAGAGTTTCCAATCTTCGGCTTGCCAATTTTTTACTTGGTCATCCGAAAATTCGGCGAGAACTTCTGGCCTAAGTTCCGCCATTTCTAATACGTCGCGAAAACCGGAGTTGCCATCCTCGTCCGCAGACAGCCGAGACTGAGACAGCGCGAAGAGGCAGCCCACCAAAAGAACAACCGGCACCCGTGACTTGCCAAGCATCATGCCTCGGACTCCCGATTTGCAAGGTCGCGGAATTGTTGCGGAGCTTTGGTGGCATAAGGGCGGCGACGCGTGTGGCGCATGGCGAGCCACGTTGTGATCGCAGCGAAGACGCAAGCTAGGGTTATTGCAACTATCAAATTTTGAGAGGTGATCGGTTGGGCTTGAGGTTGGACTGAAGGGGGTTGCCAATCGAGTTGGCTCGCCAGTACCACCGGCGCCAGTCCCAAACCTTCTTGATAGGCATAAGACCAGTTCTTGAAGAAAAAACCGGTAACAGAAACTGGGGCACCAAGATTCTCGCCGCGAGGAAAATCGGACGGCAATTGAAGGCAGTAGACTACCAGCGGCCAATGTCCTCCTCCTAGCGGCTGAATCCAGAGCCGGTGATACGAATCGATGCCCAGTTGGTTTTCCGCAGGCTGTTCGATTTCTTCGCGTTGAACTTTGCCAACAATCGTGACAAGGCGACCTCGGTACACTTCGGGTTGCTGGAGAAATTGTGCGTATGAGACTTCGCCACAGGTCTCGCTCAAAAGTTGGCTGTCGTCCATTTGCTGCAACTTTTCAAACAGAGAAAACCATGCTTCGCGCTCGGCGGGGCGAAAGTAGGTCTTGTCTTTCACTTGCGCGAGGCCCGCTATTTCTTCCTCGGTTTCGTCCTCAGGCGGGTCCGCTTCCTGCACAGGAACATGAAAATCTGGCGTTAACGGCGCTGCAGTCGGCCTCGGGCTGGTGAACAACTGTTCGAGACGTTGCGCGGTGTGTGGTCGGTCCAATTGTCGCATGGACGCAAGAACCAGCCCCAACGCAATCACGAGCATCCACAGTCGCCAACGGTTGCGGCTCGGTTTTACGGATTTGGCGCGAGAGCGGAAACGCATCACCAATAAATCCCTCAGTTCCTAGTGCTATGTCCTAGTGCTATGGCAATTTCGACACTCTTCAAGTTTAGTCGCCCAAGACACAATCGGACAGCCTCTTGCAGGCCAGAACGCGCTTTGCGAGTTCCGGCCTACCCAATCAATTTTCCAACGCACTGCTAGTCCCGCGTGTGCCATTGTGTAGAATAAACCCTTTACGGGAGCAGATTCAGAGGAAAGGCATTTTTGTGATTTCGGCGTCGTCTATACTCCGAATCCGACATGTAGCCTCGCTGGGGTGCTGCCCCCGGCCTCTTCTGGCAGTGACGGTTCTTCTGGCAGTGACGGTTCTTCTGGCGAAGGCAAAGCCGCTCTCGGCAGCCGATCTCGCTACCGAGTTTCTCGAGGGTCTCCGTCGGCGCGGTTGGCACGACGTGGCCATGGAGTACCTCGATCAGGCAAAAGACGACCCCATAGCAGGCAGCGAGTTTTTGGACCGAATTGACTTTGAGCGCGCCACCACCGAAGTGGCTCTCGCCAGGGCGGCCATCCAGAAAAAGCGGCGCCAAGCACTGATCAAGCAAGCGACTGCCCGATTTCAGGAATTTGCAAATAGCCACCGCGAATCTCCTTTCTACCTCGAGGCGCTGGCCCAAGCCGGCGAACTGCTCAACGAGCAAGCTCTGATTTCGCTTTCCAATGCCGATCGGCTGCCGAACCAAGCGGACGACGAAAAAAAACGTCTTCGCATTGCAGCCCGAAAACTTTTCTCATCCGCTACCCAGGTCCTTGAAACCCTTC
Organism: Planctomycetota bacterium; assembly: GCA_013151315.1. Taxonomy (GTDB): domain Bacteria; phylum Planctomycetota; class Planctomycetia; order Pirellulales; family Lacipirellulaceae; genus Bythopirellula. The sequence continues at coordinate 6,830 of JAADIN010000267.1, forward strand.
TCAAGGACTGTGAAAGTAGGATCGCCGCGCTCCCCAAGGCTGCCCAATTGCAACGCGATGCGGAAGCACGAACCACTAGCCGGAAATTGCGAGACACTCAGGCCAAAGGAAAGCTTCGACTGGCAAGTATCGGTTTTGAAACCTCTCGCACCTTCCCCGAAAATTCTGCCGAATACTCCAAGACGCTAGCCGAGGCAGGCAAGGTTTTTCGTAAACTCTCAGAGGACTACGAAGGGACGCGAGCCGGCTATTTCTGTATCCTTTTCGAGGGCCGTTGCAAACAAGCCGCCGGCGACTTCAAGGCAGCACTCGAATCGTACGACTATGTGATCGACCAACCGAGCCCCGACCCGAATCTGCGTAGGCTCATGGCGCGGGCATATCGGCGTCGTGCCGAATGTTTTTTGGCTACCGATGAATTCGACCAAGCCATCGAGGAGTGTCGCGATTGGTTGAACGAAGCGCGAGCCGACGAACGGCGCCAAACCTACTGGTTGGCCGTCGCCTATCGACTGGCCGACGCTTATCAAGCCAAATCCAAAGCCCTTTCTGATCGAAGCAAAGTCAACCGACTACAATCCGACGCGCGCAAGCTTTATCGCGAAATTGCAAGAGTCCCGGGCGAGTTTCAAAATCTCGCCAAGGCCGCTCTTGCAACTGCCGGGGGCAAGATCGAGCCAGTCGCTACCAATTCCTTTGGCGAAGCCCTTGCTGCCGGAAAAGAGGCTTTGGGACAAATGAATTCGTCCAGCCTAGCAGCTCGGTTGGCGGAAGAGAACAATCCTGAGGCGGTTGAGGATCTTCGTGCGCAAGCCGATCTGAGTAAGAAAGCGGCTCAAGAATATTTTGAAAAATCGCTCCGCTTGGTCGACGAAGAAACACCGCTCGAAGAGCTTCTTACCGTCCGCTACTATCTCTGCTGGCTCTACTGGCAAGATGAACGTCTCCACGAGTCGGCCGTGATCGGAGACTATCTCGCTCGCCGATATTCCGACAGTAAATTTGCCCCGGGTGCGGCTCGGTTGGCGCTGGCCGCCTACGAGCGCCTTTTCAATGAGGCAAAGCTCAATGAGGCAAAGCGATCGGGCAGCGCCGACGCCAACAACCGTCGGTTCGAATCGCAACGTTTGGTCGCGATTGCTCAATTGATTATCGAGCGCTGGCCCGATTCCGACGACGCCGGTATGGCCATGAATTTGCTGATTAACATCGCACTAGGCGAAGGGCGACTTGATAAGGCCGAACAGCTCTTAGTTCAACTGCCCGAGGATCGGCGGGCAGCAGCCCAGTTGAGCTTGGGCGGTTCAATGTGGACTCGATATCTCCAGCTGACTGCTGGAGACTCGACCTCACCCTCCGAGGAAGTCTCCGCCTGGAAGGACCGGGCCAGCAAGCTGCTCTCCGACGGTTTCGAGCAGCTTCGTCAGCATGACGGAGTTTCTCGTCGGCCTTCGTCGGCCGAGGCAACCGCGATACTCTATTTGGTGCAATTGCTATTGGCGGAGGGAGAATCGGATCGAGCAGTGCAAGTGCTAGAAGACTCCAAGGTGGGCCCTCTGAGTTTGGTCACGGGAGAGGCCGCCGTGCAGCACCGGCCTGAGTTTGCCCGAGAGACCTACAAGGCAGCGCTAAGAGCTTACGTCTCGGCCGATCCTCCCCGTCGAGATCAAGCCCTGCAAATGATGGAATCGCTCGAATCGACTGTCGGCAACAAAAAAGATGCCCAGCGACAGCTTACCAACATCTACGTCAGTTTAGGTTTGCAACTCCAACGGCAAATCAGCGAACTTTCAGCCGCTGGCAAGGCGGCCAAAGCGAGCGCGGTCGCTGCTTCGTTCGAGGACCTGCTGAAGCGAGTGACCGAACAAAACTCCGAAAGGGGCGGCGAAAACGATTGGAAGATTCGCCTGTGGATTGCCCAAACGAATCTGCAGCTAGGCAGTGGGCTCCGTGGCAAAGACGCGTCTCGCTATTTGGGGCAAGCTGAAAAAATTTATCGTGAAATACTTGCCGAGGTGAAAAAGGATGCGGAATTCGCACCAAACCAAATTGCCGTGCTCGGTGTCAAAAAACGGCTCGGGGATTGCCTGCAATCGCAACAAAAGTTCGAGGAAGCTTTTGAGCAATACACTCTCATTCTCAAAAAAAAGCCCAACATGCTCGAACTCCAACAAGCCACGGCCACCGCTTTGCAAAGTTGGGGAGCCGAAAAAGGCAACTTGGAAAAACTGGAACAAGCCATTTTAGGTGCGATGCCCCAGAAGAATGGAAAAAACCTCGTCTGGGGTTGGCTCCGTCTGGCAAAAATCGTGGACCACGAGTACCAAAAAGCAAAGCGGGCGACCGCCAACGAAAAAAAGACGGCCAAGTACCGAGACTTTTTTTTTGAAGCTCGCTACAACGCGGCCAAAGCGCGTTTTGAAGTCGCTCGAACTACGGGCGGCACCGCAGGGGAAAAATACCGGCAGACGGCCAAGCGGAGCGTGGAATCGATGAAGCGATTGTATCCCGGCTTGGGCGGCCCCAAGTGGCAACAAGCATTTGACGATCTACTTCAGCAAATTAATGCGCAGTCAAAAAACTAAATTTTCCGGCGCGGCCGAGCCGCAGCCAAAAGAAGAATAGCCACGGATTGAACACGGATAAAACACAGATCAAAAGAAAAGAATCTCGTGCCAGTATTTTTTCCGTGTTCAATCCGTGTTTCATCCATGGCTAGAGAAAATCTTTGCACCACGCAAAGAAATTGACCGTTAGTAACACGAATAAAACAGGAATGAAAATGATGCGAAGGCAGAATTTCATATCGTTGGTCATGATCGCCGCGGTGCTCTTAGGCGTGTCCCTTGGGCATGCCCAAGGGGTCGACCGAATCAAACGTCGCAATAGAGTCGACTCGGGAAAAATAACCAAGATCACCCAACTTGCCGTAACGATCTCTCGAGGGGGCGTCGAACGAAAAGTCCCGGTCGAGGAAATCACGAGCATTGCTTTCGCTGGCGAGCCCAAAGCGCTTCGCTCCGCCCGGCTCGCCGCGGCAGGGGGTCGCCACGCGGACGCTTTGGAGTCGCTCAGTGAGCTTTCTCGCGACAAGCTAGATCGTAAGGAAGTAAAACAGGAACTCGATTTTCTGCTCGTCTATTCCACAGCAAAGATGGCACTTGCCGGGCAAGGAAAAGTGGAACCTGCCACCGAAAAAGTTCGCAAGTTTTTGACTCAAAACCGCGAGAGTTTTCATTTGACCGAAGCCATCGAATTGGCAGGAGATTTGCAATTGGCAGCCGGCAACTTCGACGGAGCTCAAAAGCAATACGCCAAACTGGGAAGAGCTCCTTCGCCCTACCACAAAGCCCGTTCGGCCGTTTTGATCGGCCTACTGCTGCAAAGCCAAGAAAAACATGCCGAGGCAATCGCCCAATTCGACCAAGCGATTGCCGCCGCCGCAGACGACGCAACCGCTAAAAGCCAACAGCTAGAAGCAACGCTGCTTGCAGCGATAAGCCGAGCCGCCAGCGGCGAAGTCGAGCAGTCAACCGAAACCGTCAAAAAAATCATCGCCGAGGCAGACCCCGAAGAGACCCAACTGCTGGCCCGCGCTTACAACGCCCTTGGCGACTGCTTCCTGGCGAGCAACAACAACCAAGCAGCCCGCGACGCTTTTCTTCACGTCGACTTGCTATTCGCCTCGGCATCGACCGATCATGCCAAGGCACTGTACGAGCTTTCCCGCTTGTGGGATGCTCTTGGCAATGAAACCCGGGCACGAGACGCCTGGAAGCGTCTCGAAGAGGAGTATCCAGCGAGCCCTTGGGCCAAGCGGTAAGGGGCTCGACATGCTGGAACTAGAAGATTACGTTAGCGCTAAGGCCTAGCCGCAATCCCCGAGAGGAGTTTACGCAAAGAGCATGACATTTGCAAACAACCCGCCGACCCGTTTAACCCCTTTCAAACCGTTGCTTCTCTTCTGCGTGTTGGCAGCAGTGCTTGTCACTTGCAGCCAGGCGGTGCAACTGGCCCACGCACAGGAGGAAGCGGAGGCTGCACTGGTCGAGGAAGATGTCGCTGCCGCCAGTGACGGCGCGGACGAGCAGATCAGCTATTTGCAATGGGCGGGCAACTCGCTCGGCTGGTTTTATGGAATGGTTTTCTTGGGAATCTCTTTTTTGCTTGTCGCACTGTTCGTCATGAATCTGCTCACCGCGCGGCGCAATAACGTGATTCCCAGAGAGCTTGTCGAAGGATTTGAAAAACATTTAGACGAAAAACAGTTTCAAGAAGCTTACGATCTGGCTCGAAATGACGAATCTTTCTTGGGGCATGTGTTGTCAGCAGGAATCAGCAAAGTGTCGACAGGCTACAACGAGGCCCTTGAAGGGATGCAAGAAGTGGGCGAAGAAGAGAATATGCGACTGGAGCATCGGCTCAGCTATTTAGCGCTAATCGGGAGCCTCAGCCCGATGATCGGTCTGCTGGGTACGGTCAGCGGAATGATCGAGTCGTTCAAACTAATTGCCAACACGGCCACCGGCGCGCCCGATCCCCAAGCACTCGCCCAAGGCATCTCGACGGCGTTGTTTACGACGCTCGTGGGACTCGCCTTGGCGATCCCCGCCTTGGCAGCTTACAACCTACTCCGCAATCGGGTTTCCCGCCTCGTGCTTGAAGTTGGCATTATCAGCGAAGGGCTGATGAGCCGTTTTCAAAAGAAACCGAGCTAAACGGATGAGTAACTAACGACCCGCAATCCACGACCCGCAATCCACGACTCGCAACCCACAGCTAATTATGCGAATTCGTCCCAAAGGAAACACCGGCATCGTCGAAGGCGATTTGACGCCGATGATCGATATGACGTTTCAGTTGATCGCCTTCTTCATGATGGTGATCAACTTCTCTGATGCCGAGCAGGACCAGCGGATCAAGCTCCCCGCGAGCGAACTCGCTCGACCGCCAACCGCTCCCTACGAGCAGCCACTTACCATTCATCTGACCAGCAATGGCCACTTCATCTACGCCGGCGACGAACTGTTTGATATTGCTCGACTTCGTTCGGCCCTGTTGAGAGAGACACAGATAATTCTTCGGCATACCTCCAAAAAGTTGGCCGAGGTGACCGTCATCATTCGCGCCGACGCGAACAGCAAGACTGGCCTGGTTCAGGAAATCATTGGAATATGTCAAGAATTGAAGTTTGAAAAGTTCGCGCTGCGCGGGAAACAGAGCGAAGCAAGTACCATTCGCGGAGCTTGACGCGAGGACACATACCGTCTTCCCCCAGCCCCTAGGCCCCAGGCCCCTATCCCTTTTTATGAAGATTCGTAACGCTGATCACCGCGAAATCATTACTCTGCAGATGACACCGATGATCGACATCGTGTTTCAGCTGTTGGTGTTCTTTGTGTTTACCTTCAAAATTGTCCTGCCTGAGGGCGATTTCAACATCCGCATGCCCTCGGCGTCGGCCAGCGAGTCGAGCCAGCCGAGCGAGACCCCGCTGCTCAAAGTTCGACTTCGGGCCACCCCGACCGGCGAACTTGCACGAGTGCAATTGGGCGATCTCGTCCTCGACGGCGAGGCCCCTTTCGCCCAGCTCCACCTGGAGATTCGCAATCTCGTGGGCGACTCAGGAGGCCCAGGATCGACCGAACAGGAAGTCGAGATCGAAGCCGACTACGAACTGAAGTACCGCTACGCTATGAATGCCATCACCGCGATCACCGGCTACGTCGACGACAACGGCGAGCAGCATAAGCTCGTCGAGCGAGTACGGTTTGCCCCGTTGCCCTAGTGGAACGGCTAAAGTTCCAACTCTCCCCTTCTTTTCACTCAGTAGCCCAGACTGCGATGCGCATGCGCAACCGCCAACACGTACGGCTATTTCGTAGATAATAAGATATCCGACGAACGAATATCACGCGCGAACCGCATGTCATTCAAGCGCAACCTATAGCAACTGCGTTGATCGTTTTCACCATTGATTCGGTTAACAAATTCATCGTTGCCTCCATGCAACGGGGACAAAGAGAGCCGAAGACTCGCAAGGCTGGAGGAATCTCGGTATGCCAGTCTCGATGACCTGCCTAACAAGTTACATGGCTACGGCGCCACCTCGATGTCATTTCTAAAACATTTTTTTTCGCCGCTGGGTTCGATCTTCACCGATCCTGAATATCAGGCCGCCTATCGTTTCAAAGATGTGTTTCTCCCCGACAAAGACAAGGACTACGAATGGGTAGCTGAATACGCAAGATTCACCTTTGATCAGTTGCAAAAGGCAAACGACACGCTCGACAAAAAATCCGAAAGCATTATGCGTGTGTTGGGTGGTGGCAGCGGCTTGCTGTCCCTTGGGGCGGTTCTAAACCTGACAAAGATCGGCGTTGCTACGGCGTTTGGTTTACTATCCGCCCTTGCCCTTGTGGCGGTCGTCGTGGCCGTCTGGGTGCGCGTGCCCCAAAACACGTTGCTCCCACCAATCGGGTGAGTGACGGCCCTCTCCGAGTCGTGTTTGCAGATGACAACACGACTCGGAGAGGCGTGCTACTCTTCGTGAAAATCTCCGCTATCCAGCAACATTTTGGCCCTCAGTAAAATCTACCGAACCCCACAAATCGAGGCCTTTGTTTCCCCACGCCCTGGACAAAAACCACGAATTTTGACACAAAACATGGGACCCCCACAAACGGGACAAAAACCCAAGTGAGGGGGGCCGGAGGGAAGTATTCCGAGCGAGTGCTTTGGAATGGCGGTTATACTGATGGGCTGTTTATCGCTAGCTACGGTTTTTACGTAGGAATTGGGCTAGCGACCATACGGCTTCCCCTAGAATGTAAGAAGCGATTTCATGAGCGTACTCTCCGAGCGACTTGCCGCGCCCCGTCGTCAACGGGTCGTCAAGAACCCGATTCCCTGGTACACGCCGCGCTTCTGGCACGGCATGAGGCTGTCGACTTGGCTGTCGGCGTTGGTTCGAAATCGTTTTGCGCTGTCCAAGCTGCCCACGTCGTTCAGCATTACCTTTTTTAGTCTTTTCAACAGCCTGTTTGCGGCCGCCGATCAAATGGTCTACGGCAGCCGGGTGGCGCGGGTTGAAATCGAGCAGCCGCCACTCTTTATTCTGGGCCATTGGCGCTCGGGCACGACGTTTCTTCATGAGCTTCTGATTCGCGACCCCGAGCATACCTTTCCGACCACCTACCAGTGTTTTGTACCTCATCATTTTGTACTGACCGAACGGTGGATTACTCCCTGGACCGAAGGACTACTGCCGAATCGACGCCCGATGGACAACATGGCAGCCGGTTGGCAGCGACCGCAAGAAGATGAATTCGCCTTGGGGATTTTGGGGGTGCCGACGCCCTATCTGTCGATGATGTTTCCCAAACGTGGGCCGGTCTACCCCGAGTACCTCGACTTGCAGGACTTGTCTGACGCCGAGCGGCAACGCTGGCGAGATGAACTCGATAATTTTTTCCGGCGTCTCACGTATCGCAACCCCCGCCGGATTATCGTGAAATCCCCCCCCCACACGGCCCGTGTGCGTACGCTGCTCGAGATGTATCCCCATGCCAAGTTTGTTCATTTGGTGCGTGATCCTTACGATTTGTTTGTCTCGACGGTCAATTTGTGGAAATCGCTGAACGAAGTTCAGCGAATGCAAGGGCTCGGCGATCAATCGTGGATCGAGGAGTACGTTTTGAGTACCCACGAGCGAATGTACGCAGCCTATGAGCAAGATCGAAATTTGCTTCGAGAAGATCAACTCTACGAATTGCGTTACGAAGATCTGGTCGACAATCCTCACGACCGCGTGCGTGATCTCTACGCCAAGCTAGAGCTTGGCGACTTTTCGCGTGCCGAGCCGGCGATCGTCAAGCATCTGGCGGAGGTGAAAAACTATCGCCGTAACCACTACGAGTTGCCTGAGCAGAAACGGAGCGCGATAAGCGAGCGTTGGGCCGGTTATTTTGAGCGATATGGGTATGAGGGGTGAGTTTTCGCGTGCTTTCTCGATTTTCGCGGGTAACCACTTTCGCGGGCAACCATGTGCAAAATCGAACTTCGCTTTTTGCTACACCGCCGAGGTCTGTCTGCGGACCTCTCGAACGAAGCTAATCAAGTCGTGACGACTGAGCACTCCAACCAAACGTCCGTCTCGTACGATTGGGATACGACGGATTGAATCGTTGCAGAAAATATTCGCCGCATCATCCAACGACGCCTCGACATCCAGGGAGTTGACTTCCTTGGTCATGTAGTCGCCAACAATACTGGCTTCGATGTCGGCGTTATAGACAAGACCAATGATGTCGAATTCGGTGATCACGCCAAGTAGCAAACCCTCGTCGTCGACCACAGGCAAACCACTGACACGGTGATCGAGCAATAGCGAGATGGCTTGGTCGATTGTCGCATTGGGGCCCACGGCAAAAACACGCTCGGTCATGACATCTTTGATTTGGTTCATAATACGTAGCCTGCTCCAGCGAGGAAGTAATGGCACCAGGAGGGAAATCGGCGCACCCCTGAAACATACTGCGCAATACCACTCGGCGACGGAAAAACCGATTAGGCTCAAAAAACCCTGCTTTTCAAGCTCTTGTGCTCGCCTTTTTCTGGCGAAACGCTGAAATTGAAGTCGGGCCAACGCTGGCCAACTCAACCCGTTGACGGTAGGATCTCACGCCATGAGCAAAGAGTTTGACGTCGTGGTAATCGGAGCAGGAGCGGCAGGATTGCTCGCTGCTGCACGCGCTGCTCAGCGTGGTCGCCGAGTCGTACTGCTGGAGAAAAACAACAAGCCGGGTGTGAAAATCCTCATGTCGGGTGGCACACGCTGCAATTTGACTCACGCGACCGATCGGCGGGGCATCGTCGACGCTTTTGGTAGGCAAGGCCCTTTTCTTCACTCGGCACTCGCCGCACTGGGGCCCGACGAAGTGATCTCGCTGTTTGCCAGTGCGGGAGTTGCCACAAAGATCGAAGCGACCGGCAAAGTCTTTCCCGTCAGCAACCGGGCGGTCGACGTGCTCGAAGCACTCAGGCAAATTCTCAGCCAGAGCGGTACCGAGTTGCGGTTAGGCACTCCGGTTCGAAACCTAGTCGCCGACGAAAAAGGCTTTTGCGTACAAACCGACCGAACAGAGATTCTGGCGAAAGTAGTTATTCTCACCACCGGCGGCAAGTCGTATCCCGGCTGCGGCACGACGGGTGATGGCTACATCTGGGCCAAACAGTTTGGCCACAAGATTGTGCCTCCCCGCCCTGCCCTGGTTCCCTTGCGAAGCGAGTGTCGTTGGGTGAACCAGTTGAGCGGCGTCACCTTACCAGATGTCCAAGTGCGAATCGTCGCTGGCGAATCAAAAAAACCGGCCGGCGAGCGGCGCGGCTCGTTTCTCTTCACCCACTTTGGTCTCTCGGGCCCGGCCGTGATGGATGTTAGCCGCGAGATCACGGCTCGCCCCGACGCAGACGATTGGCGGGCCGTTTGCGATTTCCTGCCTGCTAGGCATCAAGAGGAAATCATTGTGCAGCTCGAGGACGCTGCACGTACTACCGGCAAAAGTCCGCTGGCAACCGTGGTGAGTCAGTGGTTGCCTCGGCGAATGGTCGAGGCGCTGCTCGCCGAAGCAAAGCTGAACGCGCGTTGTCCCGTAGCCGAACTTTCCAAAACCAACCGTCACCGATTACTCGACGCCTTGAAGCGACAACCGATTCCCCTTGCCGGATCGCTCGGTTTCAAGAAGGCGGAAGTCACCGCCGGCGGAGTCGCGCTCCGGGAAATCGATTCAAGCACGATGCAAAGTAAGCTCGCACCGAACCTGTTTTTAGCGGGAGAGATTTTGGACCTCGACGGTCCTATCGGCGGCTACAATTTCCAGGCCGCTTTCAGCACAGGCTGGCTCGCCGGGGAATCGGTCTAAGGCAAATGTCAGAAAGTGCAAACCGTAAACAACAAGCTTTTATCTTTTCTTTTGCGTCTTGCGCATCTGCGTGAAATCATTCTACCTGGGTTCGTTATTCGATATCCGAAGTCGTCTCCAGCAAATGCTTAATGATCGCATCGGTACTCACGCCATCGGCTTCGGCGCTGAAGTTGGCGATGATGCGGTGTCGTAGCACCGGAGCTGCAACGGCTTGGATATCTTCGCTTCCTGCGCAGTAGCGACCTTGAAGGGCCGCGCGGGCTTTGGCGGCAAGCACGAGATACTGGCTCGCCCGAGGGCCGGCGCCCCAGCTTACGTACTTGGCAACCATCTCGGGCGTTCCGCTGCCGTTAAGGCGTGTTTGTCGAACCAATCGCAAAGCGTAGCGAGCCAAGTGGTCGGCGACCGGGATTCGGCGTATCAATTTTGCAAAGCTCTGGATCTGCTCTGCGTTGAGCGTCGGAGTCACCTGGGGCGAAAATTCGGCGGTCGTCTGCTTTACGATTTGTAGTTCTTCGTCCTCCGAAGGATAGTCGATCAGCACTTCGAACATGAATCGGTCGAGTTGCGCCTCGGGCAGTGGATAGGTTCCTTCCTGCTCGATCGGGTTTTGCGTTGCCAACACAAAAAAAGGTTGCGGAAGCAAATGGCGCTCGCCGCCGATGGTGACTTGCTGCTCTTGCATCGCTTCGAGCAGCGCGGCCTGTGTCTTCGGCGGCGTTCGGTTGATCTCGTCGGCCAGCACGACGTTGGCAAACACGGGCCCTGAGAGAAAGCGAAAACTTCGTTCGCCCGAAGCTCGGTTTTCTTGAATCACTTCGGTCCCCGTGATGTCGGCCGGCATCAGATCGGGAGTGAACTGAATACGATTAAAATCCAGCGACAGCGCCTCGGCCAACGTGCGGACCAGCAGCGTCTTGGCCAGTCCCGGGACTCCCACTAGCAAGCAGTGCCCGCCGGCAAACATCGCGATGAGAAGCTGCTCGATCACTTCCTGCTGACCGACCACAACTTTACCCAACTCCTGGCGAAGATGCTCGTAGGCTTCGTGCAATCGATTGACTTCTTCAACATCCGGCTCGTCGGTATCGTGCTGGTCTGGCATGACGCCCTTTTCTGTCTAAGGAACTCAAAGTGAAAAGTGAAAGTATTAGAAAAAACGTAAGACTTCAGCCAAAAGCAGTAAATTAGCCACAGATGAACACAGATAGGAAAGGTTTTTTTGGTGAATTTTAAGGTTGAAACCCTTGACGAAAAACTTCGGAATCTCTCCAGAAAAATCCGTGTTCATCTGTGTCTATCTGTGGCTAAAGAAACCTTTTTGTGTTTTTTGTGGCTATTTTCACTTTACTTGGCTGAGGGGTTACGAAAAAAAAGACCCGCGAAACACGCGGAAATTCGCGAAAAAGGAATTCTTATCAACGATTTCTCTCGGTTGACTCCCAAAACAAGCCTGTCAAATGCTC
>JAADIN010000197.1 GCA_013151315.1 Planctomycetota bacterium
CTCCGGCTGCTGATGATTCTTGCTACGGTACATCCGGTCACCGGGGGTTGCTGTGAATGGGAGGGCTGAAAAATTGAGGGCGGGCCGCCGTCGCGATACCAGCCGCAAGGGTTTGCGGACTTGAAAGTCAAAACCCGTGCGGATCACCCTCAAAGAATAGCAACTTTTTTCGAAAATTGCAGCGTCGGTGAGTAAATCAGCAAGCCCTGCAGTACCAGCTCGATGCGCAGGCGAGTGCGTATGTAAGACCCACTTGCTTGCGATGTGTCCTGGTAAATCCTTGTCCACCGCTCATCTAGAGCAATTTACCAAATTATGCGATTGCAGAATGGTTAGCGCCGATGGCCACGTCGCTAGTGTAGAGGCCAACGTCGACTTCGAAAAAAAAGTAAATTGCTCTAGCGACAAAAACCCTCCCCCCCAAAAAAAACGAGCCCAGGCGCTTTCGCACCTAGGCTCGTTAGTGAGCAGGCGTAACTTGAGAGGTTGCAGGGCAAGCCCCACACCTTGAACGTTACGCGCTTTTGGTTTGTGGCGGTTCAGGGCTGAACATTTTTTCTCGGCCTTCCACCACATCGTCGGTTACCACATACCGACTGCCGCGTGGTTGGTCGGGCAACTCAAACATGATGTCCATCATCACCGCTTCGATAATCGATCGCAGGCCTCGAGCACCCGTTTCTCGTTCGGCAGCTCGCTTGGCGATTGCTCGCAGCCCTTTGTCTGTAAACTTAAGATCGGCATTTTCCATCCCAAACAAGTGCTGATATTGTTTGGTCAGCGCGTTTTTCGGTTCTTTTAGTACGCGGACTAACGCATCCTCTTCCAACGGCTGCAAAGCAGTTACCACCGGCAAGCGTCCAACCAGTTCGGGAATCATGCCGTACTCAACCAAATCGTCGGGCGTCACCTGCGCGAGCTTTTCGCCAAGGCTCAACTCCGACGCATCATCACTCGATTGGCCGAAGCCCATCTTGCGACAGCCGAGTCGTTTGCTGATCACGTCTTCTATGCCGGTGAATGTTCCGCCGACGACAAACAAGATATTGGTCGTGTCGATCTGAATATACTGCTGCTCGGGATGCTTGCGGCCCCCTTGCGGAGGCACGTTCGCGGTGGTGCCCTCGAGCATCTTCAGCAGTGCTTGTTGCACGCCTTCCCCCGATACATCGCGGGTGATCGACACATTTTGGCTCGTCTTGCCGATCTTGTCGATCTCATCGATGTACAGCACACCCCGCTGAGCAGATTCCACGTCGAAGTCGGCCGAGTGCAACAGTTTCAGGAGCAAGTTTTCGACGTCCTCACCGACGTAACCCGCTTCGGTCAGCGTCGTGGCATCGCCAATGGCGAACGGAACATTCAAGCTTTTGGCCAGGGTACTGGCAAGCAGCGTTTTTCCACAACCGGTGGGGCCGACGAGCAGGATGTTCGACTTGTCGATTTCGACATCCGATTCCTCTTCGGCAACCATCAGTCGCTTGTAATGGCCAACAGCCAACACACGCTTGGCAGATTCCTGGCCAATGACGTACTCGTCGAGGCTAGCGACAATCTCGCGTGGGCTGGGGATTTTGGTAAACAGTTGCTTGCTGGAACCACGGCGCTTTCGCTCCTGGTCCAAAATGGATTGGCAAAGCTCAATACACTCGCCGCAGATGTAGACATCTCCTGGTCCTTCGACCAAGGGCCCTACGTCACGGTAGCTCTTACGGCAAAAAGAGCAGAACGCATTTTTTTTGGACGTCCCGCCACGCTTGCCGCCTAGGTCTCTGCCTGAAGGCATGCAAAACTCCTTCCAAGGTATGCGAGGGTTGCCGGGGCATCACCGACCCGACGTTCTCGCAGTTGAATCATGGTGTCGCTCGAAGGAGTCAACTCATCGAACATTCGATAAGTTTATCTTCATGCCTGGCGGGGCGTCCTTGTCCGCTCAGTTCGAGCCATCGTCTGCATATCTCTACGTAGTACCGACGGAAGTCGTTCATCGGTCTCCGACTGCTAACAGGTTCAGTAGCTTCTGGTGCAGGCGAACAACCGGGCCAGACGGCTTCTTCGGCAACACTAGCCGCACCGGCTGTAACCAGTCCTAACCCTTGTCGCCGTTACCGTTTAACTCAGATCCTAATTCGCCTGCTAGCTTCATTTTTATTGTTCGGAATTCTTCGTCGCTGAGCCCACCCTCAGCATGCAACTCGCGGAAATTTGACATCATCTCACTGTGGTATTGCCTGTCCTCGGCGGCACGACCCCAATACCTTCGCACGACCGCAATGCCTATTGCGGTAATAACGAAGATAGCTGCGAACAACAGCGAAATTTCAAAAACTTGGACCATAGCTTCCCGCCGCCGTCCTCGCGCAGCGCCTCTTCGCCCGTTTGCCTAACTCGTCCCCTGGTTCCACTTCCATTATGACGCTGATGCTGGCATACGTCCAGAATAGCGTCAGCACCTTCTCCTTGATCGCGCAAAACCCACGAGACGGCATATTTTGCCCTGTTTTCGCTAGTGGAACGCTTCGTGCATGCGTTTCAAGCGAGCGAGCCTGTATCTCCGATACTGTTTGGGTACCCCCAGTCTCTCTCAACGGATGATCTCCCATGGCAACGGTCCACGGCTTCCTGCCGATTCTCGCTGCCGCTAGATCGTTCTGGCCTGCTCTCGGTTTCACCGTTTTGCTCTTTGGCGGACTCGACACTTCATCCCTCAGCGCGGCGATGCCCCCCGCGCTGACCCCTGTCTATTGGCAGCAGCGGCTCTTCTTCATTCCCTATCAAGTCAACAAGACGGCTGGCACAAGGAACCCGATTGCGAAGGTCCAACTCCTCGTCTCGCAGGACGGAACCACTGGCTGGCGAACGCTCCAAGAAGCTGCCGCCAATGTCCGAGGCTTTGGCTACCATGCACCCGAAGACGGGGAGTATTGGTTTGCCCTCCGGCACCTCGACTCCCAAGGCAAGCCCTGGCCCAGCGAGGCAATTCAGCCTCAGATGCGTATCAAGATTGATACCACCGAGCCCACGTTGCAGGTCGCCGGAACCTTGGGCGATTCGGGAACGATCAAAGTGCAGTATGAATCGCGTGATAGTAATCTGCGACCCGAAAGCCTCGTCGTGGAAGCCCGAGCGGCCAACGGGGTGTGGTCGAGATTGCAGCTGGGTCCGCCCGACGTCTCGCAGCCGGATCGCTTGGAAGGACGTGCCAGTTGGATCTTTCCGCACACGGCCAAGAGTATCGAGATCCGCGCGTCGATTGCCGACAAGGCGGGGCATCAGGTCCAATCGGCGACCGAGGTGACTGTCGCCGGCCCTGCGCTCTCGATGCCAATCGCTGCAGCAGCAACCAAGCAGTCTACCGCCGATCCCTTTCAGGCGGTCAGCAAGCTTCCTTCGCGGGAGTGGCCTGCGAACAATCGCCTGCCTAGCCCCTCAATCTCCCTAGCAGCCCAGCCCTCGGCGGAGACTCCCCCTTTGCGCAATCCTTATACGGTTGCCAAAAATCGCAGCGGGCAGGGCCAGACATCGGCCCAACTCATTGGTGATAGGGTCCATAGCGGCCGTGGTTTGAACGAGTCGAGCGACAGCGGCTGGGCACCGCCGCCGAGGCCCAGTTCGAGAGCTGGACTGAGCGATCGGATGGTCAATTCGCTGGCGTTCGACATCGAGTACGATCTCGAGTCGGTCGGCCCGTGGGGAGTTTCGAAGGTCGAGCTCTGGGGCACGCACGACGACGGGCAAACTTGGCAAAGCTATACCGTCGACTCCGACAATCGCAGCCCGGTACGGGTGTCGGTCCCAGGCGAAGGCGTCTACGGATTCCGCATCTTGGTCGATGGTGCGAACGGCGTCGGTGCGACGCCGCCACGCAGTGGCGAAAAACCCGAGTTGATCGTAGCAGTCGACCTCCAGGCACCACGCGCTGAGCTCCTCTCGACCGAGCTGGGACAAGGCAACTTGGCCGACCATTTGCTGCTGCGTTGGGTAGTCGAAGATCGGAATCTCGAACCCCGGCCGATCGGGCTGTTTTACAGTACGCATCCCAACGGCCCCTGGTCGACCATCGCGTCTGGCCTAGAAAACACGGGGTCCTACACCTGGCGACTGCAGCGTCACATGCCGAACCAGTTTTACGTTCGCCTGGAAGCCCGCGACATGGCAGGCAACTTGGCAACGCACCAATCGCCAACGCTGATCTCCTTGTCCCGTCCTCAGCCCACCGGCCACCTGCGCAACGTAAGACCAATCGGTCGCTAGTGCTTTGTCACAGCTAAGAATTGGGATAAGGTGTGAGCCGTAGGCGCTAGCCGCGGGTGGAAGCGGAGAAAACCCGAGGCTAGCGCCTACGGCTTACAACATGGACTCTAATTCCTAGCTGAAACGCTGCACTAGGCATAGATTCCACAGCGAGCCGGCTCGTCCCCGAGCCCGAACACCGCACCACGGTTTGTCTACTCCTTCGCCGCTTGTTACACTGCCCGTATGGAGTGTCGAGGCGTACGAGGTGCGACGACTGTCAGTGCGAATGATCGCGAGGAAATTCTCTCCGCGACGCGGCAACTGCTCGCGCTCATGATCCGTCGCAACGAGATCGACGCCCAAGACGTCGCGAGCGCCATTTTTACGACCACGCCCGACCTCGACGCCGAGTTCCCCGCCCTGGCTGCGCGGCAATTGGGCTGGCTGAATGTGCCCCTGCTATGTGGCCACGAAATGACCGTCGAGGGCGGGTTACCACTTTGCATCCGGGTGCTGATCCACTGGAATACCGACCGGGCTCAAGACAACATCCACCACGTCTACGT
>JAADIN010000115.1 GCA_013151315.1 Planctomycetota bacterium
CGCACCGTCTACGACAGCCTCTACGTCGCATTGGCAATGAAGACCGACTCGACGATGGTCACCGCTGACAAACGACTGGTAAACGCGCTAGCCGGCAGTCCGCTCGAAAAGTATGTTAAGTGGCTTGGCGAAGTTCAATAGTTAGTCGTTAGTAAAAAAGGTTTTTTATGCCTGCCCGTGATGTCACTGATCAACTCGAAACCCTCCTCCAGGAGCGTATCCTTATTCTCGATGGGGCCGCCGGCACCCAGATTCAAGCCCTAGGGCTCGAAGAGGCCGATGTCCGGGGCGATCGTTTTCCGGACCATCACAAAGACCTCAAGAATTTTGGCGACCTGCTTTGCCTCACTCAGCCCGAGGCGATTCTCGGCATTCACCGCAGCTACTTGGCCGCCGGGGCCGATATTGTCGAGACCTGCACTTTCAATGCCTCGCCGGTCGGCATGGCCGACTTCGAGCTACCCGACGGCATCGATCGCGAGATCAACCTCGCCGCCGTGGCGCTCGCCAAGCAAGCTTGCGACGAGTTCAACGAAAAAACGCCGGAAAAACCGCGGTTTGTTGCTGGTTCGATTGGGCCAACTGCCAAGCAAATGGCCATCTCGACGAGCGTCGAAGATCCCGGCTGGCGAGCGACGACATTTCATGAGATGGCCGACTCTTACCACGAGCAAGTCGCGGCGCTCGTCGAGGCCGGCGTCGATATTCTGCTTCCTGAAACGGTCATCGACACGCTCAACCTCAAGGCTTGCCTCTTCGCGATCCAAAAATACTTCGACGAGACCGGCACGCGCGTTCCGGTGATGATCTCGGGCACGTTCGACAAGGGCGGTGCGACGTTTGTCTCAGGCCAATTGATCGAAGCTTTTTGGAACGCAATCGCCCATTTTCCGATGCTCAGCGTGGGCATGAACTGCGCGCTCGGCCCCGACGTCATGCGGCCGCACCTCGAAGCATTGCAGGCGGTTGTGACTTCGTGGATCAGTTGCCACCCCAACGCCGGCCTGCCGAACGAGATGGGGCAGTTTGATCTTGGGCCTGCCGAGATGGCCGAGATGGTCGGCGACTATGCCGACAATGGCTGGGTCAACATCGTCGGCGGCTGCTGCGGCACGGGCCCCGAGCACATCGCCGCCATGGCCGACCGTCTGCGCAATTGCAAACCCCATACCCGCACCACAGTCGCCCCCCGCTTGCGTCTTTGCGGAACCCAGCCCTTCACCCTACGCCCCGATAGCAATTTTCTGATGGTGGGCGAGAGGACCAACGTCACCGGCTCCCGCAAATTCGCCCGACTCATCAAAGAAGAAAACTACGAAGAAGCGATCGAGGTCGCCCGCGGCCAAGTCGTCGGTGGCGCGAATATTATCGACATCAACATGGACGAGGGCCTGCTCGATAGCGAAGCCGAGATGACCAAGTTTCTGCGGCTGATCGCCGGCGAAACCGACATCGCAGCCGTGCCGGTAATGATCGACAGCAGCAAATGGTCGGTCCTCGAAGCAGGCTTGCAGTCGATCCAAGGAAAACCGATCGTCAACTCGATCAGCCTCAAAGATGGCGAAGAAGAATTTTTGCGTCGCGCTCGACTCTGCCGGCAATACGGCGCCGCAGCCGTCGTGATGGCCTTTGACGAAGAGGGCCAAGCTGCGGTGGCCGACGAAAAAGTGCGCATTTGCCAACGGGCCTACAAGCTATTGACCGAAGAAGCCGGTTTTCCGCCCGAAGACATCATCTTCGATCCCAACATCCTTACCGTCGCCACCGGCATCGAGGAACACAACAACTACTCGGTCGATTTTATTGAAGCGACGCAAAAAATCAAAGCGACCTGCCCGGGAGTTCACATCTCGGGCGGCGTCTCGAATGTTTCGTTCTCGTTCCGCGGCAACAACGTCGTCCGCGAAGCCATGCACTCGGCGTTTCTGTATCATGCCGTACAGGCGGGGCTCGACATGGGCATCGTCAATGCCGGCCAGCTTGCCGTCTACGAAGACATCCATCCGCAGCTGAAAGAACTCGTCGAAGACGTACTGCTCAACCGACGCTCCGACGCCACCGAACGATTGGTCGATTTCGCCGAAACGGTGAAAGGCGAGAAAGGGAAATCCGTTACCGAAAACGAAGCATGGCGTGAAGACCCTGTCGAGGCTCGCCTCCAACACGCGATCCTCAAAGGCATCGTCAAACACATCGACGAAGATGCCGAAGAGGCGCGGCAAAAATACGACACCTGCCTGCAAATTATCGAAGGCCCGCTGATGGACGGCATGAGTGTGGTCGGCGATCTGTTCGGTGCCGGCAAAATGTTCTTG
This sequence comes from Planctomycetota bacterium, assembly GCA_013151315.1. Lineage (GTDB taxonomy): Bacteria > Planctomycetota > Planctomycetia > Pirellulales > Lacipirellulaceae > Bythopirellula. The sequence continues at coordinate 2,316 of JAADIN010000115.1, forward strand.
CCGCAAGTGGTGAAGTCAGCCCGAGTGATGAAACGGGCCGTCGCTTACTTGTCGCCTTACATGGAAGAAGAAAAAGTCGCCGCTGGCACCGTCGGCCAAGCCCGCGCCAAGGTCCTCATGGCAACCGTCAAAGGCGACGTCCACGACATCGGAAAAAACATAGTCGGCGTCGTACTCGGCTGCAACAGCTTTGAAGTGATCGACATGGGCGTCATGGTTTCCTGCGAAGCGATTTTAGAAAAGGCAATCGAGGAAGACGTCGACATCATCGGTCTCTCGGGGCTCATCACTCCCAGCCTCGACGAAATGGTACACGTCGCTCGCGAAATGAAGCGCACCGGCGTCAAGAAACCGCTGCTCGTAGGCGGTGCGACGACTAGCGCCAAGCATACGGCCGTAAAAATCGCTCCCCGCTACGACGGCTGCACTGTGCATGTGCTCGACGCTTCGCGGTCGGTCGGCGTGGTCGAAAAACTCATCAGCAAAACCGCTCGCGAACCGTTCGAGGCGGAGAACCAAAAACTGCACGAACAGCTCGTCGCTTCCTACGAAAAGCGCCAGTCGGTCACGCTCCTTCCTTACCAGCAGGCCCGCAAAAAACGCTTTACGTGCGATTGGTCGTCGGTCGACATCGCCAAACCCAAGTTTACCGGCAGCCACATCCTCGAAGATTTCCCGCTCGCCGAACTCCAAAAGTTCATCGACTGGTCGCCCTTTTTCCAGACCTGGGAACTCAAAGGAAAATACCCGGCCATCCTCGAAGACAAGACCGTCGGCGAAGCCGCAAGCCAACTATTCGACGACGCCCAAAAGTTGTTAGCAAAAATCACGGACGAAAAACTCTTCCGTGCCCACGGCGTCTACGGTTTTTGGCCCGCCGCGAGCGATGGCGACGACATTCTCGTCTATACCGACGAAACTCGCAGCCAAGAAAAATGTCGCTTCCACTGCTTACGTCAACAGTGGGAGCGCAAAGGGCAAGACACGTTTTATTCGCTGGCCGACTTCATCGCACCGGTCGACAGCGGGCGAGAAGATTTTATTGGCG
>JAADIN010000009.1 GCA_013151315.1 Planctomycetota bacterium
TTGGTAAGCGAAAATTATGGTTTTTCCGAGCTCGTCGTCCTGGGGAAACTTGCCAAAGTTAAATTCCATACCTGCGTCCGCAACGGCGATCGACTCACCTATCACGTGAAAATCGAATGGGTACGTGGCGATGGGGCGGCCGTCACGGCGACGGCCCACGTAGGCGACAAGCTGCACGCCGAGGCGTTACTGTTTTACGCTCGATTGGGCGAAGGTAGTGAGGAAATGTTTGGCGGGCGGCTGTTCCGTCCCGAGGTTTTGCAGCATTGGCTCTCGCTGGTCGGGGTGTTTGAAGTGGGCGTCAAAGCCGACGGCACGCCGATGCAGGAAAAAGACTATCCACTGGAAGCAATTATTGAAAATTGAAAATTGGTAACCCATCAGCCAAGTGAAGTAGAAATAGCCACAAAAAACACAAAAAGGTTTCTTTAGCCACGGATGAACACAGATGAACACGGATTTTTTTGGAGAGATTCGAAGTTTATCGTCAATTCCTGATTGTTGAGGAGCCACGGTAACCCTGGCATTTTCTGAAAAATCTTCTTTATCTGTGTTCATCTGTGGCTAATTACTGCTTTCGGATGAAGTGCTCCAAATTTGCAATTTGCAATCTGACAGAAAGCCTTTCATGCGACGTCGTATCGTGATTACCGGTATCGGTTGTGTCACTCCTCTGGGAACCAGCGCCGACCAACTCTGGTCCAATCTCCTGGCCGGCAAGAGTGGCGTCTCGCAAACGACGCTATTCGATTCAAGCAGCTTTCCCACGAAAATCTCTGCCCAGGTGCGAGACTGGTCGATCGCCGACGAGGGAGAAGATGCCGACGAGTGGGCCGACCGGGGTCGCCACACCTGCTTTGCCGCCGGCGCTGCAAAACAAGCCATGAAGGATTCCGGAGTGCTCGGCACGGTCGAACCGACTCGGTTTGGCGTCTATTTGGGTGCCGGCGAAGGGCAGCAAGATTTTCATCGGTTCTCCGAGATGATGGCTGCCGGGGTTCAAAACGGCGACCTCGATCTCAAAGCGTTTGTCGACAAAGGGCTCGAGCTTCTCGACCCCAAAGCCGAACTCGAGCAGGAGCCCAACATGCCGGTAAGCTACTTGGCGGGCATGTTTGATGCGCAGGGGCCCAACGTCAATTGCTTGACCGCCTGTGCCGCCAGCAGCCAGGCAATCGGCGAGGCGACCGAAATCATTCGCCGTGGCGAAGCCGATGTCATGCTCTCGGGTGGCACCCACAGCATGATCCATCCGTTCGGCGTAACCGGCTTTAATTTGCTTACCGCGCTGAGCGAACGGAACGACGAGCCCGAAAGGGCTTCGCGGCCGTTCGATCTCAATCGCGATGGTTTTGTGCTTGGCGAAGGGGCCGCGATCGTGGTACTCGAAGAGTACGAACACGCCAAGGCTCGCGGCGCGCAGATGATTGGCGAAATCCTGGGCTACGGCACGACGGCCGATGCGTTTCGCATTACCGACACGCATCCCCAAGGCCGAGGCGGAACGAGTTGCATCAAGATGGCGCTGGCCGACGCAGGAAAAAACATCGACGAAATCGACTACATCAACGCCCACGGCACCAGCACGGCCGTCAACGACAAAGTCGAAACCTTGGCAATCCGCCAAGCATTTGGCGACCATGCCGACAGCATCCCGGTCTCGAGCACCAAGAGCATGACCGGACATCTGATCGCCGCTGCCGGGGCGACCGAGTTGATCGTTTGCTTGAAGGCGCTGCAGCATAACGCGGTTCCGCCGACGATCAACTATGAAACTCCTGACCCCAACTGCGATCTCGACTACGTACCCAATACGGCTCGCGACCACGAGTGCCGAACGGTGCTGACGAATAGTTTTGGCTTTGGCGGACAGAATATCACGCTGATTGCCGGACGCGTGTAGAGAACCTGCCCTCGAAGACGGCAAATTAGCCGTTTTGGGTACCAGGGAGCAGGAGAGGCTTAAAACCGGCTTGGGCGAAATGCCGATCTGCCGTCAGAGCTTCCATCACTCCTTCTTGTTCCATGACGACAAACGATAGGCAATCGGTCAGCCCCCAATCTTTGTCAACGCGATCACAGTAAAGCGTTAAGGCTTTGGCCAATAACGCATCGGTAATCGAAACGATCTGGTAACCTTGCTCTTGGTGCATCCTTTTTAGTAGCTCAATTCCTTTTGACCGTCGGCCAAGTCGGGAATACCCATCGCCGATTTCAAACAAAATGCCCCAATGCAACAGCAAGGTGGCATCCTCTGCGAGTAGCTCACGGTCAAGGCTCTGCGCACGTTGATGACTTGGATCATCACGGTTTTCCAAAGCCACAACAAAACTGGTATCCAAGAAAACCGTTCGGCGTGCCACGATTAGAAGCTCCGACCCGTAAATCCAGACACGTCCGACGCATCAAGTTTCTGTCCCCAAGATTCCGCATGTTGCTCAGCCCAATCGGCGAGGCTTGTCCGGGGACTCTTGGTTGGATGCGATACTTGAGAAGTCTGGACGACGGTTACTTCGATCGTACCGGGGGCGAGTTTTACGTCTTCCGGCAAGCGAATCATACCACCATCGACTTGTGCGGTAAAATGAAATGTAGACATGGCAAATTACCCGCTTATTGGTCCCTGAGGGGCACGAACGTGTTTCAGTCTAAGTCTAGCAGAAGTGTTACGATCACCCTACCTTTTTTCGGTCTTTTCCCCTGACTTTTTCGTGGATGGACACAGCCCAAGAGGTTCTCTCATACCCCGCAACGAAAAAAGCCAGCCGTCTTGTCGTGCTTCCTTGCACGAATGACGACTGGCTTGTGCGCGATTCCCTTCACGCATGGTCTTCCCTACTCATTCCGAATTCCGCAATCCGAATTCCGCATTCAATACGGTCCGATCGAAGGCGGGTTGGCTTGGAGAAAATCTCGCGGGCCACGGGTGGTGTAGTACGGATAGGCCGTCTGGCCCGTGGGGGGGCTAGGAGCAAAATTGTACGACTCGGGATAGCCGTCCGAATGGGGACAGAATCCGCTAGCAACACGCCCGGCAACCCGGCTGCATAAGTTGCATCCGCGACCGAGGCAATTTTGGCATGTGTCGCCGCACCGACCGTTGCGAGCAAACAGTCGACTGCGACATCCCACGCCGTCACTGCAAGCATCGCCACAGCCACAAACCCCATCGCCACAGCAGCCATCGTCGCAACCTCCGCCGCCAAGCTGGCCGACGGAACAGCCACCCTGCTGACACGCAGTGCGGACGATCTCTGGCCGTGGCGCATTTTGCGAACGGGTAATGTGACATGCCTGTCCGCGACAACCGCGGTTTCCCAAAAGTCGATTTTGGGCGCAGCCTGTGGTGGC
>JAADIN010000011.1 GCA_013151315.1 Planctomycetota bacterium
GTCGGAAAAGGAATCAGCCAAGCAGCCGGTCGGGTAGGTGCCTCAAAACGTGAGCCGCAACGCGCTAGCGTCGGGTGAATTGCCAAAAACCGACGACACCAAGGCACCCGACGCTAGCGCGTTGCGGCTCACGTTTTGAGGCACCTACCCGACCGGCTGCTCGGCCGATTCCTTTTCCGATGTTTCGGAATCGCTGTCCGATTCCTCTTCGCCCGATTTTTGCTGCATGTTGGCGAGTTGAGCGCGAAACGATTCGATGCCGGCCAAGACATCGTCACTGATCGAAGACTCTTCCTGCGCGTCGGTTGCGGTCTCGACGGGGTTGGCGATCGGTTCCTCGGAAGGAGCCGCTTCGTCCTGCGCAGTTTCCGATTCCACTTCTTCTGCCGACTCTTTTGCCGACTTTTCTTCGCTCTGCTCCAGCTGACTTTGAAAAGCCGCGATTCCTTCGAGAAATTTCTCGTCTAGCTTTTCCTCCGTGCCCGCTTGCTGATCGCTATCCTCCACGGACGCCTCGATTGCAGGTGGCTCTGGGATTTTTTCGTCACTCGCGGCAATCTCTTCCTCTTCCGTTTCGACAGTTGCTTCCACTTCTTCCACTTCTTCCACTTCTTCGACTACTTCTTCTCCGACATCGGCTGCTTCATCAACACGAGCAACTTCTACGGGGTCTTCGACTGCTTCGAGTCGATCGCTCACGACTTCTTCGATTGGTACTTCTGGATTTTCTTCCGTTGGAGCGGTCTCTTCTTCAAGCACCTGCTCGATTGCAGGCACTTCGAACGCTTCGCTAATCTCCTCGTCAGGGGTGACAAGCTCTTCAGGCTCGTCCAACTCTTCTCTCGACGAGGGACTTGCGACAGGGCGAGGCACCATGGCCGAGCCTAATCGCCAAGGCAATTGGCCGTGCCCTAGGTAAACTGCTAGCGCGTATCCGATCGCAATATTCCCTGTTGCGAGAAAAACGATAAGTAGTGTCACTCGTGAGCCCTGCCTTTGTTGAGTGAGTTCGGTTGGCGCTGACTTCGCCAAGATGCTTTGCGTTAGAAAGCCTACGTCAGGAAGGCGGGGAAGAACTTCAAGCACTCGGTGGTGCGGGTTGTTCTAATTTTGCGGCTCACACAGCGAGCCGGCTCGTCCCCGAGCCAGAACTACCGACGCAACTCGTCCCGAGCCGCAGCCAGCTCGACGAGCGAACGAACGAACTGAGGTGAGGCATTACTAAGCGAGATGACTTCGCTTTTGCCGCCGGGGATTTTTGGCCGAACGATGCAAATGACCTCCGAGTCCTCGCTGCGGCGCTGAATCTCTTCGAAAGTCGCCTGTTCGGAGGGACTCAGCGAGACCGCGGGAGGATTCGCGGCAACTTGGGCGAACGGCGATTCCATGTTTGGCGAATGGGCCATCGGCTCCTGACCTCGGACTGCAAAACTTGGGTCGGGCACCGAGGCAACCTGCGGCACAACCGGGGTTTGCTGGGCCACGGCATTCGACGACTGATAAACCATCGACAAACCGAGGCTCTCTAATTTTTCGACAATCGAAGGCAAGGAAGCGTAGAGGCCTTCGTTCGACTCGGGATCGGCGGCAAAGCAAACACCAATCAATTGGCCTTCGGTATTGAACAAGCCGCCACCACTACGACCCTCAACCGGCGCGCCGGCCACTTCGACGTTGGGATGCCCTTGGTAACGATCGATGGCCGTGATGCGAGATTCGATGGCCGTGGGATTTGCGCCATGGTTACAGCCGACCGTGGTCACGGCAGCATGAGGAGCGAGCGTCGTTCCTGCCTCCGCAATCGACGCCGGCTCGATCGGGACTTCCGTGCGCAAGCTCACCAGCGCGAGGTCGCGTTCTAAATCGAAATCGATCAGCCGCCCAGGGGCCGTGGTGCGTACTTCCGCGCCCACGGGGCCCGCCTGAAACAGGGTCACTGTAATCGGGCCTTTGCCTGCCGATTCACGAAAGAGGTGGCCGCAAGTGAGCACGAGTGCTTCGCCATTACGGGCATCGACGATCGTCCCCGTGCCGGCAGACGTTCCTTCGGGATCTTGCACCGCGATTTTCACCGTGGCTTCGATCAGGCGCTTGTTCCCATTGGCCGAACCTGTCTCGACTGCCGGACCTACCGGCGCAAAAGTGTCGGGCGATTGGCCTAAAGGCATCGGTCGACGCATGGGTGGGGGCGAAGGCCTTGGAGCAAGCATTTGCTGCAACTGCTGGTAGCTCGTCAGACCGACCAAGCGACTCGTCTCTCGGCCATCGACCAAGACGATAAACGTCGGAACTTGAGTCACCTTGAATCGGGCCGCGACTTGCGGCTCGCTCTGAATGTTAATTTCTTGGACTCGATAACCGGCCTCGACGAGTTGAGCGACCACGGGCCGCATTTGCTGACACGGCCCGCAACTGGGCGAGCTGAAATCCAAGAGCACGGTCTCGGCGGCACAAGGCAGCGAGAGACCAAGGAGCGTCAGACAGAAAAATGTGCGTACCAATTGAGATAAGACCATCGGTTCCTTCCATGGATACCAAGTCGTCAGGGTCATCAGGTGCCGTCGGCGGGGCGGCAATACTCCTTAGATTTCGTAAATCTTACAAGAGCAACTCCGGCTTACCCCAGAACGACTTCTTTGCGTGCCCGGGGCTAAGCCTAAGCGTGCCCCGGAATACTACGTTAACCGGGGCACGCTCAGGCTTAGCCCCGGGCACCCTGGTTTGCTAACATGCCGTGTGTGCATCTGCCGTGCCAATCGCTACAATAGCAGGCCACCGTTACTAGCAGTGCAAGCAACTTCAAATCGCAAAACCAAGCCGATGACCAACCGCCGTATTCTTGTGACTTCCGCCCTGCCGTATGTTAGCGGCCACATCCACCTGGGCTATATGCTCGAAGCGATTCAGACCGACATCTGGGTTCGCTTCCAAAAGCTCCGTGGTGTCGATTGCCGTTTCTTCTGTGCCGACGACACGCACGGTACAGCCACCATGATTCGCGCTCGCAACGAAGGGCGTAGTGAAGAAGAACTCATTGCCGAAATGCAGGCGGCCCATGTCAAAGACTTGGCCGAGTTTGATATCGAATACGACAATTATGGCAGCACTCACAGCGACGAAAACCGGACGCTCTGCGGCGAAATCTGGCAGTCGATCCGCGACGCCGGCCTCGTGAAAGAAAAAGAGGTCGAGCAACTGTTCGATCCCGAGGCGGGTACGTTTTTGGCCGACCGCTTCGTGCGCGGCACTTGTCCCAAGTGTGGCGCCACGGATCAGCCGGGCGACAACTGCTCGTCGTGCAGCGCGACCTACAGCCCGGCCGAGCTGACCGACCCCAAAAGCA
>JAADIN010000179.1 GCA_013151315.1 Planctomycetota bacterium
GTCTGCAAGTACGCCTGTTTGGTCAATTGTAGCCTACGCTTCCCCATCATGCTGGAGAGAAAGGATACGAGGCAAAAACGCAACGCCCAAGCTTCGGCAAGTTTCGCCGACTGTACTACGTGGGGGTTTTGCGAAACGTTCGGCGGAAAGTCATTGGAATTTTCTGCTAGCGCATCTTCAAGTCGAAAACCGGAGTGATTGATGTGAGCCGCAACGCGCTAGCGTCGGGTAGGCGGAGGCATGCCCCTATGCCACACAGGCCCGCGGCTAGCGCCGTGCGGCTCACTCACACCCAAAGCCTAGTATTTCAGGTAAATTCCCGACTGCCGCTCGCCCAACCACGATCGCCTTCAACCGAATTCAGGTTCCTACGTGGGTGGCCAAAAAAAATACTCGCTTTCAACACCTCCTCATGCAACAATCAAAACCGCACTTCGATGCAGAAGCTCTTTGACAACCGAAAATAGCCCTCAGCCCCAGGCCCTCGACCCAGGACGATTGCAAAGTGTGAGTATGAGCCGCACGGCGCTAGCCGCGGGCCAGCAGCTGGGGAACGCTTTGCCTCTGCTACCCGACGCTAGCGCGTTGCGGCTCACATTAATAGTCCAAATTCTAGACTTGAAGACGTACTCGTATGACTTTGCAATCGTCCAGACTCTCAACTCTTATCCCCTTTTGTCCGCTCAACGCGCGATCCCGTTTTCGCGCCAAAACCTACCCCATGCAAAAGGCAGAAACCCTACCAAGGAAGGGAGCACTTTGACGGCCGGCCACCAGATAATGTTCTTTGGTCGTGAAAACACCTTGGCAGAACTCGCGACTTTTCCAGCTTTCCGCTTGGACGACTCACATCGCCGCTTGCTCCATCGCCGCCACTGCCATCGCTTTGCGCTCGGGACAGCCGTACTCTTGCCACCACTGGGCTGCCAAGCGACTCGACCAGGGGGGATCGCTCGGTACCTGCTGAAGCATTTCGCCAAGCGCCTTGGCATCCTGAAATCGGTCTTCGGGTTGTTTTTCCAAACAGCGAAGGATAATTGCTTCGAGCTCTTTAGGAATCTCGGCGTTAATTTCTCGTGGCGACTGAGGAACTTCCGACGCATGGGCGACCATCACTTTGAGAGGCTGCGGGTAATCAAACGGCGGCCGGCCGGTGGCCATGAAGTACATCACCGCCCCGAGCGAGTAGATGTCGCTCCGCTCGTCGACCTGGTCGCTCCCGATCGCTTGTTCGGGTGACATGAACAGCGGCGATCCGGTAATGGCACCCTCCTGGGTAAGACCCGCCTCCCGCATTTCGGTCAGCGGCTTGGCAAGGCCAAAATCAAGCAGCTTGGCCACATCGAAAAGCCCGCCCCGAGTGGCGCAAAAGATATTCGCCGGCTTGATATCTCGGTGAACCAAGCCCTGCTCATGAGCTTCGGCCAGGGCGTCGCACACCTGCCGCATGAGATACACGATTCGCGCCGCAGGCAGCGGACCATGGTCTTCGACCAGCTCACCAAAATTGTGCCCCGGCAAGAATTCCATGACATAATAAAAAGTGCCGTCGTCGGTGCGGCCGTAGTCGTAGATGTCGATCGAATTCCAATGCGAAAGCTTGGCCGTGGCGCGGACCTCGCGTTCAAAACGCGCAAGGGCCTTCGAATTGCCAGCCTTTTCGGGACGGATGATCTTGATCGCACAGGGACGCTTCATCATCTCGTGCTCGGCCAAATAGACTTCGCCCATGCCGCCACTGCCGATCCGTTGCCGCAGGCGGTATTGGCCCAACTGACGGGCATCAAAGGCTTCTTTGCGAAGCGAGCCGATCGTCTTGACTCCTACCGTGGCGGTCAGCACCGTGAGCACCATGACCATCAATTGCTCGGTGAACGCATCCTCGAAATTCTTCGTCTGCAAGAGCTGCGCGAACGCTGGAGAACGCTGCCACGCCAGCAACCAGATTACCGACGGAGCCAGCCCAAGCAGGCTCAGCACCACAGCGGCCCGCTGCCATGGGTTCGGCACGAACAGGGCGTAGCAGAAAATCAGAAGGATCCAACCGCCGACAATGTTCGGCACATGGGCATGCCCATCACCGAGCGTGGCACAGTGAAAAAACTTGTGGTAATTGAGCAAAAGAAAAAAAGCCGCGGGTCCCCCGATGATTATCAGTTCTGCCAGTCGCAGGCGGCTTTGGACGACGTCGCAACGGACACACAATCGCTGTGCTATCAATGCCAGCAATGCGGTCAGCCCGATGTGGGCATAGAAAACGATTTGGTGCGGACCAGCGGCATAGAGGGGCAATGAAAACAAGGAACGAATCAGAAAGACCGCGAAAAGCAGGAATAACAGCACCGCCACGATCCGCAAGCGATCTCGCAGCAGATTGCGAGTCTCTTGGTTAAGCTGAGGCGAACTGCCTTCGATGAGTGCGACGTGCTGTCGTGCCGTTGCCTGGTTGAGTGCTATCACAGAACCAAACGATTCGAAGGGTGCCGGCGAGTCGACCGTCTCAGCAAACCTCGAATCAATTTTATGCTCAGCCATTTTTCGATTCTCCAAAAAATCGCCCCCGTCAAATTTGCCTGCTAGACAGGCAAGCGAAGGCAGGCGATATTTAGCCGTTAGCGATTAGCTTTTAGCTAACCGCTTCCGAATCATTGTGATCGACAAACGTACCTACGGATAGATGTGGCAATCGGGCAACAGCATGTTGTCAAAGATCACCGCGAGTGGTGGCATAGTGGATGGCCGTCAACACGCTCTAGGGAAAGGGCCTCAAACCGCGACAATTGAGTGAGATTTTATTTCTTTCGACCCAGAAAAGCTTTCGGCCTGCCTAGAGATTTTGAACTAGGCTTTGGTTGTGTGGGCAGTGGGATGCTTTCCTCAAAAAGCACTCGCTAGCTCAGGACACAAGCTTTTCTCGACTTGGCCGCTACGACTCTTTTGGGGATGCCCCTTGAGGAGTTCCCCCTTTCGGCCTGGTCACCGACTCATCTCACTCACACGCATGAAGTTCGCAATCGGGACGCCCGCAACTTGCAGGGCGGTTCCGAACCCACTGCGAATCGCGGTTGCCATCAAGGGGAAGCCGATGTCATCGGACACGAAGTGGAACTTCGATTGGTCTGGAAGAATAGAACAGCTCGAGGAGCGGCTCGCGATGTCGGCCAATCCTTTGGGTGGACCACTTGGCGGCGCGATCGAGCAACACGCGGTCGCCGACAACCTGCCGCCAATGGAGCAGCACGTCGAATCGACTCCCGATTTTTGGATCGACTCAAGCAAGCAAGATGCGCTCGACCACCAGCTCCGTGAAATTGAATCGGCGTTGGAAGA